>JBHLPL010000136.1:0-3824 GCA_048939465.1 Promethearchaeota archaeon
CACAAGGTGGTCTGCGTCAACGAGGATTCCTGTGGCCGCGGCAAGAAGAGCCACTATTAAAGAGTCTGTCAGTATGAAGCAAATCCAGGACAAAGTACAAGATATGAGTATGTGGGCCGACGGTCTCAAGTATGATCATTCCTCTTAAATGAAACTCAATCGAGAATATAGCTGACAATAAGCTAATCTAAAAATTATTTCATAACCGTTGTATTTAAGTCTTGTCCAAAAGACTTCATCTAACTAATAAGCTGAAACGTTAAACAAACTCCAATGATCTACAATCATGGAAGGTTTTGCTCTGTGAATGTCCCTGTTAAGATTAGCCAAAATACTCCTGCCATCACAGCCAGCTTCCAATTGACAAAAGCCTAATAAGCGCTTTTCCTATTCTTTCTAGTTGAGTAGAGGAACATGAGACCGACAAAGGAATTATTACAGACAAAGAATTTGGAAGTGTATCTTCGAGGAAGAGAAGGACCAACAAAGATCGTAGATAAGCTGAACTTGGAGATTCGTGAAGGTGAAACGGTTGGTCTGATCGGAGAGACTGGGTCCGGAAAGACCATCATTGCGAGTTCAATCCTGGACGTACTCCCATCAATAGGTGAAGGAAAATCCCCCTGGCAGGTTAAAGGAGAAATCATATACCGGGGCGAAGACTTGCTGAAACTATCAAGAAGGAAACTCAGGAGACTGAGGGGGAGTGAAATATCCCTGATACCCCAGCATTCCGCCTCCTCTCTTCATCCAATCGATGTGGTTGGATCACAAATAGGAGAAGCAGTTGAATCGCATAGGGAAATTGAGAAGGAAAGACTGAGGGAAATTGTAGAGTATTACCTGGGTAGAGTGGAGCTATCCAGAAAACGTTATGACCATTATGCACATCAGTTTAGTGGCGGAGAAGCTCAACGCATCCTGATCGCAATGGCACTGATAAATAACCCTTCACTACTCATAGCAGATGAACCGACTAGATCTCTGGACATCACAGTGCAAAGACAAGTACTGGAACTAATAAAGAAAATAAAGAAGGAATTCGGATTTTCTATGCTATTGATTACTCACGATCTGGGAATCATAGCTGAAATGTCTGACTACATTTACGTCATTTATACCGGAAAGGTGATGGAACATGCTGATGTCAAGTCGATTTTCAAAAAGGCTAGGCACCCCTACACTAAAGGGCTAATGTCTGCAATTCCTAGCTTCTTTGGCCCCTCTTCCAGGGTTGAAGGGATCCCTGGAGACCCGCCGCAACCGCCATACGATATTCCCGGATGTACATTTCATCCAAGATGCAAGTACGCAAGAGATTACTGCAAGGAGAATTTCCCCCCTCTATTGGAGATTGAGCCTGAACATTACGTAGCCTGCTTCAGGGCCAAAGAAATTTAGAAGAAGTAATTGATTGAGAGAACTCGGTTTTTGCGGGTCTGTTAAGTCAGACAAAGCAAGGAGACGGAAGGATAGAGTCACATCGAAGCCCGAAGGCAGTCCAAAGGCGCTAAGTTCATCCCCACGTTCCCGTGAGAAGTGAATGATGTATGAGAATGAGTAAAGTATATTAGCCCATTCTTTTTAGTTAGCTGGGGGTGAATATATGCAATTCTACTTAGACCCGCTGATAATAATTATAGCAGTCGTTGTACTAATAGTGGTTGGATTTGCCGCCAGTGGTTTCTACGTCGTACAAGAGTGGCAAAGGGGCGTCATATTTCGATTAGGGAGGATAGTCAAAGTCAGCGACGGTGGACTTCATTTCAGGATACCTGGTTTTGATAGAGTAAGAAGAGTTGACATGAGAACTGAGACCATAGACCTGAAAGGCCAATCTGCCATTACCAAAGATAACATCAGCGTCGGCATAGATGCTGTTGTATTCATGAAAATCGAAGATGCTAAGAAATTGATACTGAAGATCTACAACTATCGAAACGCTGTTGCCAAGTATGCTCAGACTTCAATTAGAGACATTACGGGGCAGTATAACCTCGATGACCTGCTGGAGAACAGAGAGGAGATCGCTTCGAATTTAAAGGTCGAAATAGATAAGCTAACAAAAGAATGGGGGATTGACATCCCCAAAGTCGGGCTGCAGGACATCACTCTTCCTGCTGACATGAAACGTGCTTTTGCAGTTCAGGCTGAAGCTGAAAGAGAGTCAAGGGCAGTAGTGGTCAAAGCGAAGGCCGAAATGGAGGCCTCAGAGAAATTGAGGGACGCAGCGGAAAACTTTAAGGATCCCAATGCAATGCAACTTAGAATCCTTTCAACCCTTAACGACATAAGCAAGGATCAGAGCAATACTATAATCCTCGCGCTGCCACTAGAAACGCTAACAGCCGCCGGAATAAAAGGAGTTGCAAGTCTCGCTTCAATAAGGGCAAAATATGAGCAAGCTGACTAAACCATCTACTCTTTTTTTCTTACTCTCTTCTTTCCGCTCGTACCGAGAGCTTAAACCTTGAGGACAAGAATTAGCCCTAAAATCAGTACTCAAAAAACAGGGCAAATCAAGGAATTCATTCACTATCTAGATCAAATCTGACCTTGAGAGCTTTACATCTTCTAGATCATATATTTTATATTACTTGGTAGCTCATAATTCCCAATCGAGTACTACTTGGATGAAGGCGAGATGGAGCTTCTTGATCTCCTAGCAAGGATAGTCGGAAAGGAAAACGTTTCAGACAGCGAACTAGATTTAATCTGCTATGCCAGTGATTTGGCCCCTCTGCCAGATATTGTATTGTCTGCTTACAAGTTTAAGCCCCCCTCATTTGTAGTTCGACCGAGCAGTGGAAAGCAAGTCTCAGAGATAGTGAAGCTTGCCAACGAACGCAGAATACCTGTAACGCCTCGGGGTGGCGCATCTTCGGGTCTTGGAGGGTGTATTCCGGTTGAGGGTGGTATTGTCTTGGATTTAACATCCTTGGATGGAGTGGCTGACATCAATCAGGATGATATGACCATGACTGTTCAGCCTGGGGTTGTGTGGAAGAGCCTCATACATAAGTCAGGAAAACTTGGGCTTAAGCCCGGAGTCTATCCTAGTAGCGCTCCATCTGCCACTGTCGGGGGTTTCATCAGTACAGGCGGTAGCGCCGGGATCGGAGCCCCGAAATACGGTCCGATATCTGAGCAGGTTGTTAAATTGGACATCGTTTTGCCTAACGGTCGTATAGCCAAACTCTCTCCTCCGTTCTCAAACCTTTTTGTTGGTGCAGAAGGAACACTCGGTGTTGTGATAGAGGCAGTTCTAAAGGCACATCCCCTTCCAGAGGCTTTTTCTGTGGCGGCCTATGCATTTGATGAAGTTTCCTCTGCTTGTGACTGTATCGCTAAAATCCAGCACAGTGGCCTAACACCTTGTTATCTATTCATGGTAGACCACTATCTCCTAGACATAACTAGGGATCTTGGGACTGAATTGCCAGAATGTCAAACGATGATCGTTGCAGCTTTTGAAGGTAGCAAATTGGAGACTGAAAGGCTTGAGAGAGCGTCCGATAGGGTTTTTTCAATTAGGGGAAGGAGACTGGAGTCAAATATTGCTGAGGAAGAATGGGAAAGGCGCTATAATGCTGAGTTGTTTGTGAAGCGTGCTGGTCCTACGCTGATCTTTCTTGAGTTGAATCTGCCTGTCAACGGTCTATCTGGAGCAATCACCAAGTTTAATAAACTGGCAGAAGATGGGCTGAAAAGCGGCTTGTTTGGCATTCTGGGATACGGCGGATCTATGTTGGTTATGCCGGTTTTGCTAACTGATGAAAGATTGGGCAGCGAGTTTTTGAAACTACTCTTATCCGTAAGAGACA
>JBHLPL010000058.1:0-12153 GCA_048939465.1 Promethearchaeota archaeon
AATTGAGACGCTCTCTTCAGAGATATCAGCGTATGCTGGAATCAGATCCTTCCTGAAGTATCTCTCGAAGTCATTGACAGGATACCGATGCCAATTGCTGTCCAGAATTGACTCTCCTTCTTTCCTAACACTCCTCCGTCGTAACACTCCCTTCTTCTTGTCATAGTCAAAAGCGAAGTAGATGTATGGATAATACTGTGTTTTTAGCTCCTTTACCTTGCCGAACCGAAGTTCCTTTACGATTTCTTCTATTTCCCCCTCAGACTTCGTAGTAAAAGTCAATATTTTGCGGGCGTCCTTACTCAAAGTCTCATCATCTCTAATCTACTTTTTCCAAAGATCGCGCTTGAAGTCGAGTCTTCCATGATTCTAGCTACGGTTTCAACATTGAACTTACCCTTTCGAATGACTCCTGCGCGGAAACCGTAATACTTTCCTCCTGTTATTCTGGAAATCTCTTTAAGGAGCTGGGTTGGTGAAAGGAATTTCTCGAATTTCCATTTGTCTAAGTGCAAAGGGTTGATTGAAGTTATAGGTATTCTTTTGCGGGCCGCCCGTCTTGCTACAGCGATGACATCTGCTTGAGAGGGGCTATGCATCAAGTCTCTTAAAGCGGAGCTAACTGGACGTTCTAGGGGAACATTCGCCAACCCATCACTCAACACAATAATTAGTGGAACAATGCTTGGATTACGCCTCAATTCATATTCCAAAACCTCTTGAGCCTTCAATATCCCGGATGCAAGAGGAGTAAGCCCTCCACACTTAAGATTTTTGATGCTTTTGGAAACGATCTGGATATTTGTGGTAGGATGATGTAACACCTTAGCATGGTCACCTCTCACCATGATTAGACCTACACGGTCACGTTTCCTATAAGCAGTCCTGTGAAGAAGCAGAACGGCATTAGCAATAGTCTCCAGGAACCATATCATAGAATCGCTTGCATCAATAACAATTATGATTGAAAGAGGCGCTTTATAGGCCCGGATCTTGCTTCTCCAGTCTTGTTTCTTGATGTCAACAGCGAGCCTATTCTTGCCTCTCCCTCTGGCTGCAGCTGCCCGTATGGTCGGCCCGAAGGCTAAATCCACCAGTGGACCCTTAGGAATCTCAAATCCTATGCTATGCCCTCGCGAAGAGGTAACAGCAACCGCTCTTTTGCCCGAAAGCCAAGCTTTCTCCCCTCTTCTGACTTTGGCTTGAATGTTTGCCCCTAGTTTGTGCCTCTCCAAGAAAGCATCAGGTTTAATGGTGACGGGATCCCCCGGAACCTTTTCTCTCTTTTCGGGGGACATCATGATCTCCCCCGTAGGAATCCCTTTTTTATCATAACCCTTCTTTCTCACAAACATACTACTGCTGGGTTTCTTCTTCCACACTGAACTCAGTTTATCCTTCAGGCTTTCGAATTTTTTGATGACTGCCTCCTTTGTTCTATGGAGATACCCACCTCTTGGGACTCTTGGAAATCCCTTTTTTACAGAAACAGGTACCTTGGTAAATAATCCCGTTTTAGTCTTTATTGAAACACCGCCCTGTTGCTTCTCTCGCTCTTCCCAAAAGCTTGTACGGCGCTTCACTCGCTCCATTTGCTGCTTATAGATGTCAAGGTCAGCTTTCGCGAAAAAACTGCCTGGTCTCCTTTACGCTCTTCTTGAATGCCTCGTTAATCTGTTCTGCTGAAGCCGGCTCCTCATAACCGCCCAGTCTGGTTCTATGCTGAAGGGCGAGCTGAGACGCCCAGTTTATATCCTCAAGTTGCACAGTACTCCTCCCTTCATAAGCAGCCAGTGTTTTTGCTGTCGTGACGATAATGATGTCTGGACGATGTCCGTCAATGCCCAACAGCGTGCACATCCTTGCTACGACGTGGAGGATTCCATCTGGTATTTCGACTCTGCCTAGCAGCTGGCGTGCGTTTGCTATTCTGCCCTGAACTTCCTTCTCCTTCTCTTTCCAATTACTATAAAACTCCTCAGGATGTTCGGAAAACTCCATGTTACGCTTGATGACCTCGACTCTCATCCCCTCGTCAGTTAGTCCCCCGATTGAAACCGATAGCGGCAGACGGTCAAGTAGCTGAGGTCGCAACTCCCCCTCTTCCGGATTCATGGTTCCCACAAGCACGAATCTGGATGGATGAGAAACTGAGACTCCTTCTCTTTCGACATAATTCCATCCGAGCGCTGCAGCGTCGAGAATAACATCAACAATATTGTCCGGCAAGAGATTAATCTCATCAACATACAGAATACTCTGGTTTGCCCTGGCAAGTATTCCTGGTTGAAGGGCAAGAACTCCCTTAGTGAGGGCCTTCTCAACGTCTAAAGTGCCTACAACCATGTCCTCGGTAGCTCCTAGCGGCAAGGTCACAACTCCCATTCTTTTCTTTTTTGTTGTAAGCTTCCCCTTTGCGCCGCTTTTCTCCCTGCAGACTTCACACATATTTGTGGTATCGTGAGGGCTACAGTTGAATGGACACTCACTTGAAACTTCGATCGGAGGGAGCAAACCAGCAAGTCCTCGAACCAGGGTTGATTTCCCGCTGCCTTTTTCACCCCGGATCAGCACTCCTCCAATACGCGGATTGATGGCATTGAGTATCAGTGCGATTTTGGAAGGCTCATGATTGACAAAAGCCGTGAATGGGAAAACAATTCTACTAGCTCTTTCTGCCAAAACCCTAATCTCCTTCTTGTATCTCTCCTTTCATAAGAATAAGAACTCCAAAATAAAAGTTTTTCACATTAATTTTTCAAAATAAGCTCCCTATTCCCCGGCTGAAAAGAAGTTGGAGGGAAAACTAATCCGGAAATCTATCGAAAAGCCCCTCTTTTGTCATTATTGCAAGGACTTTGTGATACTTCTCCACTCTTCGCTGCGTGTCCCTAAGGATCTCGTCTGGGTCAACTTTTATCCTGGCCATACCTGTTTTAATGGCAGCTCTTGCAACGGCAGCTGCTTCACGAGGAAACACGTCAAACTCACTCATTGTAGGGGTAATATAGTCTTCAGTAATCCCCTTTTCTTCTGAGAATTTTGCCAACTCCTCAGCCGCAGCTATTTGCATATCCACATTAATTGTGGGGGCCAAAACATCAAGACTTCCTCGGATGATTGCAGGAAAACCTAACGAGTTGTTTACCTGGTTGGGATAATCCGAACGTCCAGTCGCAACAATCCTTGCCCCTCCCTTTTTTGCCTCTGGCGGTGATATCTCTGGAACCGGATTTGCCAGGGCGAATACTATGGCATCATCCGCCATAGAGGCAACCATATCTTTGGTGATGACCCCAGGACCTGGCTTCGAGATTGAGATCGTAAGATCAACCCCCCTCATGGCTTCTGCGATTCCTCCTTCTCGTTCCTCCTTATTCGTCTGTTTTGCCATTCTTTGCTTGTATTCGTTTAGGTCCGGAAGTCTACGTGTGTTCAGGATACCTCCGCTATCCACAACAAAGACATTTCCTGGTCGGGCGCCTGTGTCAACTAGGAGCTTCACAGTTGGCAATCCAGCAGCCCCGGCTCCGATAATCGCTATCTGTATCTCATTGATCTTCTTCCCAACTAGCTTCAAAGCATTAATAACTCCAGCAAGTATGACAGTGGCTGTTCCTTGTTGGTCATCATGCCATACAAATATGTCCAATTCATCAATCAACCTTTCAAGCACGTAAAAACATTTGGGCGAAGCAATGTCTTCTAAGTTAATGCCTGCAAATGTTGGGGACAGCCACTTCACTGCAGTAATGATATCATCAGGATTCTGAGTGCCAAGAGCTACGGGAAAAGCGTCTACGTCTGCCAAATACTTGAAAAGCACGGCCTTTCCTTCGAGTACCGGTAGACTTCCATGAGCCCCTATGTTTCCCAGACCCAGTACGCGACTTCCATCGGAGACAACTGCGACGAAGTTTGGCTTGTTGGTATAGTCGAACACTTTATCCGGATCTTTGAAAATCTCATTGCAGGGTTCGGCCACTCCTGGCGTATAGACTATTGCAAAATCACGATAGCTTCTAATAGGATGCTTTAGATTCACAGAAATCTTGCCTTTGTAGAATTTATGCCATCTCTTAGCAATCTGTTCAAATTTGTGAATTCTAGATCCCTCCCAAGCCTGCAATCAGTGTGTAGGTACTATTGCACACACGCTAGTGCATTAAATACTTATTCCTTTTTAAAAAATAGGTTGTTTTTTCGCTTCTATTTTTCAAGTCTCTGGTTGATATGATGCTAAAGTGATGATATATATAATCTGGTGCTCATATTGAATTATAAGGAAAAAAAAGGCGATAATATGAGGAAAAAGCTTTTTACAACCACCTTTCTCTTGGCATTTCTCGTAATGACGTTGATACCCCTTAGCGTTGTGAGATTTTCTTCCTCTTCACCGCCGCCGCCAACCACCTTCTATAAGCGGGTCTCCTTTGTGTATTCAGATCCAACCTCCTACTTGGACGAATACGCCCTTTTGGCATCGATACCTGCCAACGTTTTTTGGGATGCGGCCGGAAGCGTATATACTTCCCCCATCATATTTGGTGAGTCGCAGGCAGGGAGGTACCTGCTCGAAGACTGGAATACTTACTGCAATCGCTGGGGCGGAATTGATTATGCTGACTATATTGGTCCATACAGCAGCAATTACATAAGTGCGATGCAAACTTACCTTGGTACACCAAACTATGCCCAGATGACTGCTACAGACCCATATTCCTACGCAATGAAAATTGCCCTGAGAGACTGGGCAAATGCGACCACAGCAGTTATTGCTCCTGCTCAAACGTACTTCGGCCAACCCAATACGATATATGGCAGCTTTCAAGGCTCATACTCCAACGTCGTTCCTGGCACGTATACTACGCAAGTTCCATTTACTGGAGTGGTTTCTCCAAATGGATGGCTCAACTTCACTTTTACCGCATACAACAATGCAACAAATATGCAGGTAATACCGGGACTATGGCGGACCCTTTTGTTCCCTCCATCCTATTCTGGATGGATGTTAACAAATGAATCCTTCCCTGTAAGCGCTGGCCTTAACGTAACCTTTGTTCAAGCGTATCTAATCGATAACACTAGCAAGGTAGTCGATTATAGCTGGAATACGCCCGGCTGGAGATGGGAATCGGCTGGCTGGAGCGGTTTCAGTGACCACATAGTATCGGCCAATGGAAATCCCGGAATGTACACATTGGCATTCTACAGCTCAAATGCCTCTCAACTGCCTGTGAATGTGACCGGGAGTGTTCAGTTTGACATGACAGCACACAGATACAACATAACTGTTCCTGAGAATGCTGAATCCCTAAGAGTCCACCTTAACATCTCTGATCCGGCATACTACTATTTTGGTCAAAGCTATGTAAGGCTTGCACTAATCGATCCGGATGGTAATGAAATGATTGGCGATTACTTCAAGGGTGAGACCTTCAACTACGTATACAATTACGTGGATCCGTACAATGTTATCGAGAATCCAGCACCTGGCAATTGGACCGCAATCGTTTGGTGTCTCCCGTCGGGATCTCTTACGGGGTCAACCCAGTATAATCTCGATTATGCCATTCAAAGATACCCAGCTGACAAAACGAAATATGTTGGTTCAGCCGCCAACGGGGCAGTCATAGCTTCTCTTCAGAATTCTCCGCTCCTTTATACAGCTTCAAACAGTCTGCCAGACGATACAGCCGCGGCGATAAATCGACTCGGCATAACAAATGTGATTCTTGTTGGACTAAACAACACAATTTCAACAACCGTCAAAAACAGTCTGACATCCCTCGGAGTCTCAATAGCTACTGATCTGGCAAATATGACTTCTGTCTGCAGCTATATCCGTTCCATAAGCAATCAGCCCGATATTGCGGTAACCATCCCTGAGGACAACTTCTTTGCTGCCGCTGCCCTTGTCGGAGCCTATCACGGAGGGCCAGTTCTGCTTTTGGAGGGTAAAGGAAAGACAGTATCAAACATAGCTGAATCGGTATGGGGTCGTCTATTTGCGTCCTTATCCTCAATGACGGGATGGTATGTTACGGAAGAATACAAGTCCGCTCACTTCGTATGGATGTGTGAACTCTCAGACACCTTCTATAGCTGGATTAACAGCCTGACCCTCGATGCGCCGGGCGTAGAAACGATAATTACCGTGGCTCCGATGGATAGATTCATGACAACATTTGACCGTGCTATCGTTGGTGGTTCAATAACCGGAAGACTTGCTGGTGACACCGCCGAAGAAGACGTGGCTTTTGAATGCAGGGCTATGCTATATCCCGCAATCGTTTATGCAAACCCCGGCTCTGGCAACGCTACAGTCTCGCTAGTTGCGTATGAACACGGTTGGCAAATCTATGATAATATGAACAATAGCATTAACGTCTTGCTAACCAATATCACTCGCGATGCCCTCAATTCCACAGGTTTCAACATCAGCTACCATATCGGGAAGTATGAGATTCTCTCTGCACTAAACAACGGAACTGCAATCTGGTCCTTCTCAGACCACGGCGACCTAGGTCCGTGGTACGATAGACGCCCGTTCGCAGAAGGTTGGCTCGGAGTGTATTCAAATGATTCTAGCTGGAGAGCTTTCGAGCTCGGTGGAACTGCCAGCAGCCCCGATTTTGATGGAAATGGCGTAGTCGATCCGTTGTCATCTGGATTCATTACATCAAACATTATCGGCAGCGATTTTGACGCCTATGTCGGGAATATCCACAGCACAGTTGTCGACTTCATGTGCTGCTGGATTGGCAGCTCAAAATTACCAGTAACCGTGATGAAACATGGCGCTGTTGCCTCTCTTGGGTCTCTCAGACTCCTGGACTTTGGCTTTGGCTATGCTTCAGCAATGTTTGTTAACCGCACTGTTCTCGGAGACACTCTCGGTGAAGCAATGATGTATGTGCTTACTGCGTGCAGTTGGAACTACTATGCACATCAAGTATCCCAGAATTTCAGCAACTGGGATCTAATCCTAGGTCATTTGAGTTTCATGAGGGCTCCTGCATTTGGAGGTGGAAGTTTGCAGTATGTACTACACGGTGACCCAGAAGTTCAGCTTATCAATCCAAACACATGGAGTGAGCCTCAGGGTGCCGGGGTGAACTCGATCAACGTAGGCGGGCATTCACCTGAGCGTGGAATCGGAGAAGAGCCCCAGCAGCCGCCGTCTGCCTTTGACCCGGTTTCAATAGGCATAGGCTTGGCCGTCGGAGTTGCAGTAGGGGTCATCATAATGTTCTCTATACTCCGGTCAAGAAAAGGATCTTAACTCCTCCAATTTTTTTTCTTTCACTTTTTCTTATCAAAAAATCCTATTGAAAAGCTCTTTCAGCCATCTCTACGGCCTTCCCCCTTTCAAAACTGTGGCCCAGTTTCTGGAGGGCATCTTCGATTGCATTGAGTGTATCCAGAACGTTCTGTTTTGAGACTTGTCCCATGGTGCCTATTCTGAAAATCCTTCCTTTTGTAGGCCCAATTCCACCCGCAATCGCAATCCCATACTCTTTTAGAAGATGCATTCTTACATCCAGGTCGTTGATTCCCTCTGGATTCACTATGGCGTTTACTGTCCTTGACGCAAATCTTTCTTCTCTGGGTAGGAGTTTCAAGCCAATTGCTTTCGCTCCTTCTATTATCCCCTTTGCGCACATCTCGTGCCGTCTTATCCGATTCTCAATTCCTTCTTCTCTTATTATTTCCAAAGCTTCGTCTAGCGCATAGAATATAGATACTGCGGGTGTAAAAGGCGTTTCCGATTTTTCATGGAATTTTCTTATTCTGATCAAATCCAAGTAGAAGTTTGTTCTGTTCTTGTTATTCTCAACTTTTTTCCAGGCAGCCTGGTTAAGAGAAATAAAAGCCAGTCCTGGAGGGCAGGCCAAACATTTCTGACTGCCTGTGACAACAACATCAGCATCCCACTTGTCCATATACAAATAATCTCCCGCAAGGTTGCTTACAGCGTCACAAAGGACGAGTATGTCATGGTCTTTGGCGATCTTAATCAGTTCTTCGGCAGGATTGCGGACGCCTGTAGACGTTTCGTTGTAAACAAACGCTATCATCTTCGTGTCAGGATTCTTGGCAAGTGCATCTTCTATTTTCTTTGGATCTGCCCAGTCGCCCCATTCTGCCTCAATTCTAATAGCTTTCCCGCCAAATCGCTCTACGGTTTCCGAGACCCTAATTCCAAACTCGCCATTTGTGGGCACGATTACTTTGTCTCCTTTGGCCACAAGATTGCTAATTGCGCACTCAACAGCCCCCGTACCTGAGTTTGTCAGAGTATACACATCATTTTCAGTTTGAAAGACGTATTTTAATCCTTTCTGGACTTTTCGGTAGAGTTCTCTCCAGAGTTCCCCTCGGTGATTTATGATAGGCTTAGTCATGGCCTTCAGAACCCTTTCGGGCACCTGAGTGGGACCCGGGAGCATAAGAAGTTTCTCTTCCAAGATATTTCCCTCAATTACGCTATGAAGTCGAGCAGATTGTCTTTCCACCTCATTATTAAAGTTAACGCCTATGCTAGAACCAGAAGCCTTTCACTCTTCAAATTCGGAAAGCACTTTTTGATCACTTTCATCAGGTCTTCCTGACTTGAGTTCTTTCCACTCTTTTTGTGTAAGAACTCCGCCTACCTGTTCCTTAATCTTTTTGGCAATCTCCTTTCCAATTAGGGGTATTCCTGTGAGCTGCTGAGGTTTTGCTCTTTTGAGAGCTTTTACATCCTCAAAACCAGCATTAAACAGCATTCGGGCGCGGACTCTTCCTATCCCCTTCAGCCTTACCAGATCCAGAAGCTCTTCTTTAACTCCATTTTTTACACGCACCCTAGTTCTTTTGATTTGAGGGGTTAATTCTCTGATCTTGAATAGCTTTCCTATCTCGTATGTTGAATAGAGAAGCCAATCTGCTGTTTCCACAAATCGAAATATATCGCCCGAGCCTACGTCAAATCTTCTGGTTAGCAAATCCTCCGAAGTCTCGTTAGTCCAATCCAGTAGAAGCTTGGCAACCTTAACCTCTGACAGGAAGAATTCGTATTCGTGGGGCTCTAACCACTGATCTGGCATTTCAACGATGAATTCGCCAAAATGCTCATCTGTGAATACATCCAATTCCTGATAATCTTTCTTGCGGAGATAAAGACTGGGCATGTTGGGTGTATGACAGATTAGGTGCATAAAACTCAGTGGAGTGGTTTCTTTGCTTCTTGCAGATAGTAAGGCATTCCTAATGGTGACCCCCGTCTTAGGATCAATATAGAGTTCTGAGACTCTATGTCCGAATCTTGTGGCAGAAAGCCTCCCATTCTTATGGTGTATCATCTCTTCTTCAACCAGAAATTGACGTATCCGTTCAACTACCTCTAGAATGTCTTCCGGATCATATTGGTGCGCATAGAAGGTATGATTGATGAACTCAAGCAATCCTTTTTCATCTTTGGCGAAACCCGTGGCTATCAGGGCCAGAATATGTGTTCTCAGTGCTCCCTCTGCTGCCAACTTGGACCATATCTTTTCAGGATTTCCAAAGACATAGTTGCGCATAACGAATTCCTTTTCATTCTCTGTTTTCGCTAGGAGCACCGCCTCGCCTTCTTTGTCGTACTTTGGCCTTCCAGCCCTGCCGGCCATCTGTTTATACTCCAGAACCGGGATGGGATAGTAGCCAATTCCTCCCTCATAGCGCCGGTAACTTCCGATTATCACTCTTCTAGCGGGTACATTTATTCCAGCGGCAAGTGTCGGCGTGGCACATATTACTTTGAGAAGATTCCGTCTAAAGCAATCCTCAACGAGCTTTCGATGGGTATACCTTAATCCGGCGTGATGAAATGATGTCCCACGAAGAACCAACTCAGACAGTCTTCGACTCATTCTGGTAATCTCGCCTTGTCTTAGTATCGTCTCTGAAACTCGCTTTAGGGTCTTTCTCTGATTCTTGGTCAAGAACTCTGGCAAAACTCTAGCTATTCTGCTTGCAGTAGATGCAGTAGATTTTCTGGTACCAGTGAAGACCAGTGCCTGACCGCCTTTACTCACTATGTCCATAACAAGGTCAACAACATCATTGCCATATTTGGGATTTAGCCCTGCACTCTCACCTTTGTTAAACTCTATGCCCCCCCTAAGATACACCCCTTCTCTAAGCTCCACAGGTCTCCAGTCGCTTGTGACAAGTTTCGCATCAAGCCACTCTGCAATTTCACCTGCATTGCTAATGGTAGCGCTGAGAGCCAGAATCTGAGCGTGAGGATTTATCTGTTTTAGCTTAGCTATGACTGCCTCGAGAGTAGGCCCTCTACTTGAGTCGTTGATCAGGTGTGTCTCATCTGCTACAATAACGGTAAGATTGGATATCCATCTGGAACGATGGCGCAACAAAGAGTCTGCTTTTTCATTTGTGGAAATGATTAAATCCTGTCTTTCAAGCCAGGGATCGGCAGAATCGTAATCGCCTGAAGTAACAGCTACCTTAACACCTATCTTCTCATATTTCTTAAAATCGTTGTATTTCTCGCTGGCAAGAGCCCTGAGCGGAACAAGATAAATTGCCTTGCCACCCTTCTCAATAATCGACTTGACCATGCACAGCTCTGCTATCAGCGTCTTGCCAGAGGCTGTTGGAATGGCAAGAACTACGTTTTTCCCGTCCAAAACGCCTGCATTTATTGCCTCCTCTTGCGGTGGATAAAGTCCAGTTATGCCTTCTTCGAGAATAACCTCTTTAACCGAATCTGGAATACTGAGATCTTCAATTCCTGTCGACATTTGTCCACGAGCTCTATACTTTCTTTACAAAACCCGGACTGGGACGGTAAAGAACCCCTTCATCAATAAGTTGCTCTATTGCTCTTTCGACAAATTCCTTTTCCAGCTCATGTTCTTGAGCGCTTTCCACAACTCGATCTACCGGAACCGCATCTCCTATTTCTTTCTCAAGTTCCATAATCAACCGGATTATTAAGTCCATTCTATCTCGCAAGCTTTTTGGTCTACCAAGCATGATCGTATCGATATCGTACCGCCCCGTCTCTTTGTCCATACCTACCTGCCTTAGCGAAACATCAATGAGTCTGATAACGGCATCAGCGTCCTCCGCAGTTACTTCCTTCCTGAGAGCGATTCGGGCTCTCGCCTCGGCCAGCCTGATGAGTGCTTCCAGCTGTCTTGCCGTGATTGGCACCGGGGAATCTCTATCTTCTCCTCTGGAACGCATCTCAAGATAGAATTGCTTCAATCTTTCGGCTGCCTCCTTTGTTATCATCGGACGAACGTTTCTCTTAGCGTAAGCTATGTATTTTCTCAAGATTTCGGGTTCGATTGGAGGTTCCGTGCTGCGAAGACGGTGCAGATCTAAAATGTGGTCTGAAATCCGTTTGTCGAACTCCTCTTCAGGTCTGTCGGTGATTATGAAAATCAGGTCAAAACGAGAGAGTAAGGTTACTGGGAATTTGATATTCTCTGCAGCAGAGCGGTAGGGGTTGTATCTACCGAGGGCAGGATTTGCTGCTGCCAGAATTGCCGTTCTTGCGTTGAGTGTAGCAACGATGCCTGCCTTGGCTATGCTAATCGTTTGTTGCTCCATCGCCTCATGTATTGCGACCCTGTCCTGGGGATTCATCTTGTCAAATTCATCAATACATGCGACCCCCCGATCAGCCAGGACCAGTGCTCCGGCCTCAAGAGTCATACCGCCGGTTTCGTCTCTCAAAACTGCAGCGGTATTATGTACAACTATTCCGTTAGCAATGAAATTATGTGAGTCCGGAATTGTTAGGTCATAAACATATGGTTCTTCAGCTGGGATTTCGGTCGCTTCCGTAACCTCATCCCAGAAGATATCTGAATGACATAAGCTCTTCAAAAACTCATGGCTCTTTTTGTGTTCTAGGTGTTTCTCTTTGATAGATTTGATGAGTTCTCTCCAGTATTCGACGGTTTCTGAATTTAGATGTTCTCCCCCTATCTTCAGGAGAGAGATAAAGATTCCGATAGGAACGGAAGGATTCCTTGTCCGTCTTACGAAGTATTCATAGAGCTGTGTTCTAGTGATTTTTAGCTGCTTGCATACCGTATCCAAGGAAATGGTCCTTCTGATTTCCCGGTAAAGCTTGTTTCTTGAACTATG
>JBHLPL010000137.1:0-3782 GCA_048939465.1 Promethearchaeota archaeon
GGCGGTGATAAGGAAGGGCAATCTGTAACTCCCGAGATTCTTTATCTGATATATTTTATTCATTTAGATGCCCTCCGGGATGCAGTACACCATTTGAGGCCTGTGAGAGGCAACAGATTAGGTGAATTATACTCGAAGATGGTAACAAATGAGGAAGAGCAAAAAACCCTATCAGGGAAAGTACGAAATGTGCTTGATGAAGATACAGAGTGGAACAAATTGATTGAAAAGGGCAAGGGCAAGGTAAATGAGCATCTTAACGAAACTACCATCACCGGAAAAGAACAGAACGTTGAAATAGACTTCCTGCCATTTGAGTTTCGAAGGATAGTCGACAATCTTAGAGTGCAGACCCCGGTTTATAGGGATGACATTTTAGACGATAAGGATAAACAGAGATATTTTGATTTGTACCAAAATGGCCTTGGATATAACAATCTAATATTTATAGCAACGGTTCTGGGCGATTTGAAGCGCCGTAAAGAGATTGAAGAAAATGCCTATGTTGCCCTTCTGATTGAGGAGCCAGAAGCCCACCTGCATCCCCAGTTACAGGACATATTTTTCAATTACCTGAATAAGCTGAATAAGATTGGTTTTCAGATCTTTGTTTCATCACATTCTCCAACAATAACGGCTAAGGCAGACTTGGACTCCCTCATAGTCCTCCAGGAACAGGAGAATAAGATAAAATCGCTTGCCGTGAAGAATTCTGATCTGGGTGATAGCAATAAAAAATACTTGAGAAAATTCCTGGACGTTACAAAGTGCCAGCTATTTTTTTCCAATGGGGTAATACTTGTAGAGGGGATTTCTGAGGCCCTTTTGATCCCGGTATTTTCACAAATTATTGGGCCGGATTACAACATTGAAAAAAAGGGAATTGAATTGGTCAATCTGAATGGGGTCGCCTTTGAACATTTCGGTAAGCTGTTCAATTCAAATAACCCTGACAGGCGATTGAACTGTAGGTGCGCGATCCTGACAGACGACGACAGGATAGAAGATGGAGAAATCTCTTCAAGGGCTGCGAAGGCTAAAGAGCTTGAGAAAGGGCAACTAAAGGTACTATTAGCGGAAAAAACCTTTGAAATCGAGCTATTCAAAGCCGGTGACAACAAAGATATATTGCTTGAAATGTTCGAAGAGATGCATCCTGTGGCAGCGGGCAAGATCGAAGAGGGGGCATCTATTGATGAACACGCAAACAATTTTCTTGAAAAGGTCAACTCAAACAGAGCCAAATCAGAACTCGCTCATTGCCTTGCCATAAGGCTTGAAAGCGACGCAGACTTAAGAAGCGAATTCACTGTTCCTAATTACATTGAATCTGCGATCAAATGGGTTGCAAAGGGCGAATGAAATGTTCGACACTCTTTCAGAGATACAACAGAAGGTTGTGTTTGAAAAAGAGGGCAAGTTTGTCGTTAGGGCATGCCCCGGTAGTGGCAAGACATACTCTGTTGCAGCAAGGCTCGCGGACAAGATGTCCAGATGGCCTTTAAGTTACCAAGGGATCGCGTCCATATCTTTTACTAATGCTGCATGGCAGGAGATTGAAAGACAAGTCACAATCCACTTCAATATCGCAAAGCCAATCCCATACCCGCACTTCTTAGGGACCATAGATAGCTTCGTAAACCGCTTCATATTCCTGCCATTCGGCCATTTGGTCATGGGATGCGCTGAGCGGCCTGTCTTGGTTGGAGAACCACATGGTCCTTGGTCAGGTAGATGGTTTGTCGAAAGTTTATTTCCAAACCTCACTTTCGATATGCAGGGTAACGTCTACCCCATCAACATTAGAGCGATGCCAAAGAAATGGGAAAATAATAGTCATATTATTCCTATGAAACAACGGCTTAAAAAGGCCGGATACGCTACCCAGAATGACGCAAATTATTTCGCTATGAAAATCTTGGAGGCTTATCCCAAAGTCGCTAAATCAGTAATACACAGGTTTCCATTATTTATGATTGATGAAGCTCAGGATACTTCCGATATCCAAATGAGGATCATTGACCTATTAATAGAGAATGGCCTGAAAGATGTAATGCTTGTTGGAGATCCAGACCAAGCGATTTTTGAATGGCATGGGGCAAAGCCTCAATTATTTTCCGAGAAGTTTGAAGCTTGGAAGGAAAACTCTATTGTCCTCAATGAGAACCGTCGCAGCTCACAGAATATATGCGACTTTACATGTCGTTTATCATCGTTAGAAGGGACCTCCACCGCAGTCAATGATGAGGTGAAGGATTGCGCATTCATTCCCATCGTCAGAACTTACGACATAGAGAATATGGGTGAGCTAATAGACGATTTTCAGAATTTATGTTCTGATTTCAATATTGATGTTACCCCAGATAATGCAGCTATTATTTTCAGAAGCGGCAGCCTATTCAACGCGATCTCCGGCATAAAGGAAATTGGCTTTAACAACGACCCATGGGAGGCTGAGTGTTCATATGCTAAAGATTTTGCCAAGGGTAAATACCTTTTTTATAGTGGAGACTTCAGAAGCGGCTTCAAACTTGTTGAAAAAGCAATCGTCAAAGGATTGAGTGGCGTCCGTTATTGCTCGAACCGTGTGTTGGAAAAGGTTGTCGAGCATAATGGATTCGTGAACTTCAGAAAAGGTGTATATGAGATTCTGTCGATGCTGCCAGATACAGATCGAACAATAGGATCGTGGATTGTCGACGCTAACAAAATTTTTAAAGATAATGATATTAAAATCGATCTGAAAATAAAAAACTCAAAAGGAAATGTCACTTTTGATCAGCTATTTGGTATTGAAAATAAACGCATCACTGAAAGCGATTGCCGTATTGGGACAATCCACTCAATAAAGGGAGAAACTTTCGAAGCGGTTCTCGTAATCCTGAAAACAAAAGGTTTTAGAAGTGCTATGTATAAGACGATGCTCAGAAACAGCATCCAAATATCTGATGAAGAAGAATTGAGGATCGTCTATGTAGGGATCACAAGGCCACGTCAGTTGCTATTATTGGCTGTCCCAAATGAAGAAAATAAGACCGCCTGGGAAAACAGGCTCTTTGATCAATGAAAATTTTGTAAATGTATAGAAACATTCTGACTCGTAACATTCGCAGCTGTTTTGCATATTCAGCCATAATTATCTCATTTTCAAATTCTGATAGACCGAAATGAATCCATAATACCGCGATTATGTTTGAGTTTTGCGGGTATGATTCAAATATCGCAATTAATTCAGGACTAATTGAAAAATCATTCACGTCATCCCAGTGTAATATACCGGGTTGAGGGTATAAACGATTCGAGGCACGCAAAATCTAACCCCACCAAAACCCAGTGGTTGCTTTATGGTAGCGAAAAAACCTGAAACACATATTCTTTGTAAATACGTAACAAGAAACACGGCTAAAACCGGGTAGTTAGCGTGACGCCCTGCACAATTCCCAGCAAAAAGGATACACCAAACTCCCTGCCGTTTGGCTCTGAATGATTCTATAGGAGATACAAACAGGCAGAAGGTTTTTGTCGACGTTTAGCGGAGCATCGTCAAATGTAACGCCAGTGATGACGACTCGTTTTTCCCATCTTTTGATAGCGTCGATCACGTAATGACGGATCAACCCTTTGAGAACGTCATCATTCTGCTCAAAAACCAATTCGTTTAGTCTGGACCCAAACTCCGAATTCATAAAGCGTTCGCCCGGCCGAGTGCCGAGTATCTGCAGGATGCTCTCCCGGATGTGCTCATGTTCCCGAGACGTAGCCGCGGATACCTCCGTACCTCC
>JBHLPL010000059.1:0-12054 GCA_048939465.1 Promethearchaeota archaeon
AAGGCTAACCCCCCAAAAACAGTTTGGAATCAGAGTAAGTAAAATAGAAGGAGTATGGGACACAGCTGCACCTTCAACTCATGAAAAGAAAAACATATTCCCAGAGCTCCATACTCATGAGATAATAAATAGAAGCACAAAACCCAGGAAAACGGGAAAGAATTACATCATATTTGTCTTCAGCTAGAAAATGTGAAACAAGAGATTTGATAATCACGAGCGGAGTAAGAAGAGATGTAATATTGTATCATTTGCATGAATTCGAGAAAAGAAGTCTTATCAAGAAAAATAGGAAAGATAGAAGCTAAAGACGGTATGCGAGGTGATAATATTCCAACAAATCTACCTCCAAAGGCACTGAAAGCAAAAGAAGAATATGAAGATGCAAAAAGCATAGAAACGAAGATATCGAAGTTGAAGAATTATATTAGCCAAATCCCTCGTCACATATGAAATATAAAAATAGACGAAAAGGGAACCGAAAAGCTCTTAGCTGTGCTGAAAACAAAACTTGCAAGATACAAGGAAAAACTCGAGAAGCAGAAAAAAGCAAAAAAAGCAAGCAGTAGTGGCTTAAGTGTAAAGAAAGACGGGGATGCGCAGATAGTCCTTGTTGGCGTGACAAACTCTGGTAAAAGCAGCCTACTTTCTATTCTGACCGGGGCAAAGGTCAAAATTGCAGACTATCCTTTTACAACTAAGAACCCGGCCCCAGGTATTCTGGACTATGAAGGTGTCAAGTTGCAGATAGTTGAAGTTCCCTCCTTGTTTCGAGGTATAAGCAGTAGTAAGACAGGCCCTCAGGTTCTAAGCATAATCAGAAATGCCGATGCAATACTACTGGTTATTGATTTAACACGAAATCCTTCAGAACAGATGAAAATACTATTGACTGAACTTGAAGAGTCTGGAATCAAGATTAATAAGAAACCACCTCCGATCAACATCAAAAAGACAGGAATGGGCGGAATACAAATATTGGGTCTTCAATTCTATGATGGTCAAAAAGAAGACTTGATAGATCTTCTTCATGAAAGCAATATTTACAACTCCGTCATAAAAATCGAGGGGAGAATAGGGTTAGATGAAATAAGAGAGGCCCTCGATGAGAGCATCGTTTACAGATCAGCATTGGTTGCTGCAAATAAGGGAGACGGTGAGTCCTCAGCGGAGAATTACAGTAAACTCGAGAGAACGTACAAGACTCGTTTTGATATAGTACCGGTTTCTGCTATGAAGATCATTGGATTTGCCGGACTCAAATCAAACATCTTCGATTTACTGGACATAGTTCGTATTTACACTAAAGAGATAGGAGGTGGGGTTTCAGACAGACCTCTGATTCTTAGCAGGGGAATGACGATTGCAGACGTGGCAAAGAAGCTACATAAGCGCTTTCTAGAGAAGTTCAAGTATGCCAGAATTTTTGGCTCATCTGCAAAATTTGACGGGGAGCGTGTCGGGTTAGATCATGTTCTCAAGGATAAAGACATAGTCCAGATATTCACCGATTGATAGAGGTGTTGACCATTATTAAAGACAATAAATTATCGAATATTGTTATAATCTTCTTGGGGGCAGAGAATGAGGGGAATATTGGGGCCATCGCCAGAGCCATGAAAAATTTTGATTTGAACAAACTGGTATTGGTTGATTCCAAAGTCGAGATTGGGGACATAGCCAGAATGATGGCTATGCACGGAGAAGATGTATTAAACAAAACTAGAAATGTTTCTTCATTAGAAGAAGCAACAAAAGATGCAGACTTCATAATTGGGACCACAGCTATATCGGGAGGAGACTATAATATCTTGCGAGTCAGTGTTCCACCTGAAGACATGGGAGATATTGTGGGAATAAGAGGAAAGATTTGCATCATATTTGGACGCGAGAGCCGAGGATTATCAAACGAAGAGTTAGACAGGTGCGACTCCATAATCACAGTACCTTCCAGCAGCAAATATCCGACACTCAACGTAGCTCAAGCAGCCACCATTGTCTTTTATGAGCTCTTCAAAGCGGTCCGGAGTCATAGGCATATAAAATACCGCGAGGCAGACAGAATTGAAAAGGAGAAACTTGTCGACTATTTCAAAGAGCTACTTAGGAGAACGAGTTATCCTGTTCGTAAGCAATATATTGCTTTACGCATTTTCAGGAGCATTCTTGGAAGATCCTTCATCTCCG
This sequence comes from Promethearchaeota archaeon, assembly GCA_048939465.1. Classification (GTDB taxonomy): domain Archaea; phylum Asgardarchaeota; class Odinarchaeia; order Odinarchaeales; family JBHLKK01; genus JBHLKK01. The sequence continues at coordinate 2,188 of JBHLPL010000059.1, forward strand.
GACGCGAGTCGCACACCCTAATGGGAGTATTTAGACGTGCTCTGAAGATGCTGTAAAGCATGAATTGTGAATCTGAGTAGTTAATGGCTACTTCTTGAATCCCAGCAGCCTTTTTGTTTCATCGGACATTCTCTCCGGAGTCCATGGAGGGTCCCAGACTACTTCGACATCCACATCGTCAACTCCATCGAGTTCCATTATTTTTTGTTTCGCGTTGTCTGCAATAAACGAATGCATAGGGCATCCCCGTGCAGTCAAGGTCATTTTGACTGATACTTTTTTCCCCTCAATTTTAACATCATAAACCAAGCCCAGATCCACTATGTTCACTGGGATCTCAGGATCATAGCAATTCCTTAAGGCACCAATTACGTCCTCTTCAGCTACCAACTCAATCACCAATTCCATAATAACGTCGTTATATCAGAAGTATCCTCGCGTCAATCAACTTATAAACCTTTTCTTCAGCTTTTGCCAATATCTTGTGTTTTGCCTTCCAATATTCTTCACAAATATCTTTATAAAGAAGACATTTTAATTTTAGGTGATAACACGGTCAATTCTGAAACCAAACAAGAGGAGAGAGAAAAATGCCCAAGAGACCTGGTAGATGCTACACCTCACTTGATAACAGACCCTACGTTAAGAAGAGAACGAGAAGAAAAAGAGATTTAGTACGGGGAGTTCCAAACCCAAAGATTAGGATATTTAATACCGGAGACAGGAAAGGAGTGTTTCCGATTCGTGTCTGGTTGATCACCAAAGAGGCAGGTCAGATAAGACATATGGCATTAGAAGCTGCAAGAATAACAGCAAACAGATATTTGGAAAAGAATACGGAAGGTAAAATGAACTATCACCTGAAGATTCTCGTCTATCCACACCATGTCCTCAGAGAAAACAAAATGATGGCTTTCGCCGGCGCAGATAGGATCCAAGATGGAATGCGTCGAGCTTTTGGTAAACCTGTAGGAACAGCTGCAAGAGTAAGTCAGGGGCAAAAACTGCTCCTGGTTCGTGTGGGCCCTCAACATCTAGAGATTGCCAAAGAGGCCGTACAAAGGGCCGCGATGAAATTCCCGATGCCTTGTCGTAGGGTTGTTGAGATGGTTTCGGACGGGATGGAAATGGCCAAAGAGGATTAGTCAAGAATAGGATTTTACATTATTCTTCCAGTATCTGCCAGAAATTAAGATCATCTTCACTAATCCCAGCTATGCTGAACTTAGTTCTTCCGGTCAATTGTTCTAAGAGAAGCTTGCGTTCTATCTGCGCCACGTGTCTTCTAGTTTCAATAACAACATCCGGATTCACACTGATACTTGTAACACCCTGGCGAACAAGCAGTTCTGCGTATTCCGGATACACGCTTGGAGCTTGTCCACATATTGACACAGTAACTCCCATCTTCTTGCAAACTCTGATCAGGTACACTAATGCACGCAATACTGCTATGTCTCTTTCATCATAGAGTTCTTGAACGCTTGCATCGTTGCGATCAGTGCCTAGAATCAACATAGTTAGGTCATTTGAGCCAACGCTTACTCCCTGTAGGCCCTCTTTAATCAGCTTATCTATTATGAGCACAGACGATGGCACCTCAACCATAATCCACAGCTTGAAGTCTGGATCCTCATCGGGGTCAAGACCTTCTTCCTTTATGATCTGTTTTGCCTTCTTGAAGACCTTCAGCGTTCTGACAAAAGGAAGCATTATGTAGACATTCTTAAGATTATGTTCGTCTCTGACCTTCTTTATTGCTTCCAGCTCAAGGCGAAATATATCCGGCTCTTTAACATATCGGAATTGTCCACGGTATCCTAACATAGGGTTTGGGCCAACATGTCCTGTTTCTTCTTCGTATTCAATACCCCCTTCAAGGGCTAAGAACTCATCAGGTTTGAAATCTAAAGTACGATAAATCACAGGATTTGGATAGAATGCCTCTGCCACCTTTCTGATGCCTTCGGCGAATTTGTCCACCATCAGCTGAGCTCCCCCTTCTTCAATCAATTTGCGAGGGTGTTTGCCTATCGAAAGCATCAAATGTTCCGCTCGTAGTAAACCCACACCATCTGCCCGGGTCTCTCTCGCTACTTTCTCGGCTATCTCGGGAATTGATAAATTGACGTAGATTCTTGTTGTTGTCATCTCTGAAACAGCCGGCTGTGATAAGGTAGCCACCTGCTCTGCTGATTTGAGGACTCCCTCTACTCTGCCTCTATAAACTAGTCCTTTTTTGCCGTCCACGGTAACTATCTCACCCTTCTTGAGAACCTTAGTTGCCTTCCCAGCCCCGACAATACAGGGTACTCCAAGTTCTCTGCTGACTATCGCAGCATGGCAGGTATATCCCCCGTCCTCAGTTACTATAGCAGCTGATTTTTGCATCGCAGGAACCCAGGAAGGAGTAGTCATTTTTGTTACCAAAATGTCGCCTTCCCGAACTTCACCAATATCTTTTACACTCATTATTACGTTAGCAGGACCGATTCCCACCCCTGGACTAACAGGCAGGCCTTTAAGTATTGCTTCACCTTCAACAAGGCTCTCTGCGGCAGATCCTTTCTCTTCTTTAGATGTTTCTTTGCTTGACCAGACTGTTTCAGGTCTGGCTTGGAGAATAAACATTTCATTGTTCTCATCAATTGCCCATTCTATGTCCATCGGGCCACCATAATGATTCTCTATCTTATCTGCAATCTTAGCAAGATCCAGTATCTGTTCATCTGTTATGCTCTGTTTCTCTCTTTCCTTTTGGGGGACCTTAACGTTGATGACTTTTCCGGTTTCTGGGTCTTTTACTGCCTTCGATTCTTTCCGCCCTATAGTCTTAGATAGTATTTCAAATGAACCTTTGTCAACAATAAAAGTATCAGGAGTTACTGAACCGCTTACAACCGCTTCACCTAGCCCGTAGCTTGATTCAATTAAGATTTTCTTAGTGTCACCGGTAGCAGGATGTAGCGTAAAGATCACACCTTGTGCTCTGGGATTGGGAGCAACCATCTCCTGAACTACGACGCTCATTAGGACCTTAAAATGATCAAAGCCCTTCTGGGAACGATAATAAATCGCTCTTGCCGTAAACAACGAACTCCAGCATTTTGAGATGCTTTTGTTCAATTGATCAGAGGTCACATACAGGAACGTGTCCTGTTGTCCAGCGAAACTTGCTCCGGGTAAATCCTCAGCCGTCGCACTTGACCTCACAGAGACCTCTACGTCTTTATGTGTTCTTCGGGCTAATTCTTCGTACGCATCCTTTATGGTGCTTTGAATATCTGATGGTACTGCCGTCGATTCAACCAGTTCTCTAATTTCCCTAGAGACATTCTCAAGTTGTTTGAGATCAGTAATATCGGCATTGTCAAGTAGATTATGAATTCCTTTATTTAATCCCGTTTCTCCAATGAAACGCTTATAAGCATACGAGGTTACCACAAAACCTTCTGGTGTTGGTGCCCCTGCAGAGGCCAACTCACCCAAATTTGCAGCTTTTCCTCCAACTAAAGCAGTATCCTTTTTTGACAATTTGTCAAACCATAGGATTAACTCAGTTGATCTTTTCATTATCATCAGTCCCCTTGACTGCTTCCAACCAATATTTATGGTAGCAGCCATATTCCGATGATACATTCCATTTTCTGAGAGAGAATTCAACAGGCAAATATTTATGTTACCACTTATAAACGTGAAGTATTGCCCTCTCGAACTTATCGGAAAGCACCCCCCCATTTTTGATTATTGCTTAAAATCATCCAACAGGCTCTGAGGCACCAATAATCTGGGTCTTTGAATCTAGTCTGTTTTAGACTCGACTAATGAAACACATAGTGAAGAAGGAAAGAACAGATTCTATTTCCAGTTCTTGCCCGAAGCAGCCAACTGTCAAGTTTCATAGCCATTGTTGATTATTCTTCCATCCTCCATCTTCCACTCAATGTTGGCTCGGGCCCCGATTTTAGGATCGTGGGATACGATGATTACTGTCTTATCATATTCCTTGTTTAATCTCTCGATCATATCCATAATTTCCTGGCCAGCCTTCGTGTCAAGTTCTCCTGTAAGCTCATCTCCAAGAATAATCGGAGGATTGTTGATTAGGGCTCGGGCTATCGCTACTCTTTGTCTTTCTCCCCCGCTAAGTTGACCGGGTTTGTGAAGAATTCTATCGCCTAGTCCAACGGTATTCACCAGTTCTATAGCTCGCTGTTTATCCTGTTTTCTTATTCCTCTAGGCATTATAGGAACGAGTACATTATCCAGAACATTGAGAGTCGGTATGAGATGAAACGACTGAAATACGAATCCAATTTTATCTCTTCTGAGAACTGCTAGTTTTCTTTCTGGTAAATCAGTTATGTCAACACCATCAAGACAAACTCTTCCAGACGTAGGTCTGTCTAAAGCACTAACGATATTGAGAAGAGTGGTCTTGCCACTACCAGAAGGACCCATTATCGATATGTAATCCCCTCGACGAATACACATGTTTATGTTGTTAAGGGCTACAACCTTTGACGTACCTAGCATGAAGATTTTGCTCACATTCTTGCATAGAACTTCGATTTTTCTTTCACAAACACCTGCAGCGGTACCTATTTCACCCATACTGAATTCATCAGTTTTCCGTTTTGGATCAAAGCTCGTGGCAGTCATTCGACTATTCACCTCTTAGAATCTTAACCGGCGATACTTTCGATGCCTTAAGGGCAGGATATATTCCGCCAATAACCCCCATTCCAATGACAAACCCAATAAGTTGTAGAAATACCTGGATTTGAAGCGGATTAAGAGCAATCACAAACATCGTTTCTATTACTTGCAAGAAACCTACCCCGATACAAAAACCGAATACTCCGCCTATGGATGTTATTATTAGCGACTCATAGATGATGTCTTTAACAACATCCATATTTTGCCAGCCCGTGGCTTTAAGAGTGGCAAACTCCTTCATTCGTTCCATAACACTCATCAACATAGCCACGACAATACTCATTCCCCCTGCTATTCCAGCTATTAGAGATATTGAAAATACAAGAATATTGATCGTATCAATAAACTCAGTGAATGAGCCTAGCTGTTCATCAAATGACAGAATTTCGACCCCTAATTCCTCATCCTTCGAGATTCTTTCAATTTCTTCTTTAATGGAATCTACATTTTCAGGACTGTTGGCCTTAATTAGCAAGACGCAGTATGTGTCATCCGTGAAGTTGGCTTTGAACTGCCTTACACATCCCAAGGTTGTATAGATACTCATTTCAGAAAAGAAATCTGCTGAAAATAGCCCTACTATTGTAATATTAACCAGCTCAAAGGTGAGTTCGTTAAAAACAGAGATTTCCTCTCCTAACTCAAAATCTAGGAAACTGGCAGCAAATCCTCCCATGACACATTCATTATCGTTGTGAAAGATCCTTCCTTCGCTTAGCTTGGAAGTCGCCCCGCCGATCACAGTATCGTTTTCCACGTTCACGCCGACAAGTGATGGCGCGATTGGGGAGCCTGCGTGCAACTGAATTGAATGAATTACCTGCGCGGAATAAGCGTCTATGTGATCTATCTGAGTTATGTTGTGTATCTCTGTCAAGTTAAATTTGCTAAAGTAATAATTTCCATTCTCCTGCTGAACTATTATTGAATCAAGGTTCTGTTGTGCAAACAACGATGTTTGACCGGTTATGCTCGCTCCAAGGGATGCCATCGCTGTCATCAACGCAATGCCGATAGCTACACCTACTACACATAAGCCTGCAATACTCTTTTTCCTGAAGGCGTTTTTCAAGGCAAATTTGAACAAAGGTTTACACCTTACGACCGTCAATAGAAGGAGACTTTATCTTAGAATCCGTCAAACGCGTATTTATACCTTTCTCAAGTAATCGCAATGGAAGTTCAACATTCATCCTCTCTCAATAGCTCTGTTTGTCCATAACCCATGTCTCATTATTAGAAATTGCGAATATCGAGAGAGATATAATCAGGAGTACAAAAAGCTCAATTTGCAGGTTTATCTTAACATGAAGAGACGAATCACAATCCTTCCGTGAAGAAGCCGATAAGCTCAGTCGTGAAATCTTGACCGTTTATAGACATGAAGGAGCGCTTTACCTGTATTAACTAGTATTCTCTGCCTGGATTCTACCAAGGACGGATGTTCATCCGACAAGGTTCTCAATAGCAAATCTGAATCAACTTCTTCAGCCAATCGACCTATTGATGGCTGTAATTCAACAGGTGGCCGGATAGCATAGATTAGCGAAGCGTCGAAGTATATTCTTTTATCTGGACTCATTATGTCGTCTATGATTGCTATCAAATTCGGTGCATTTTCTTTTACAAAGTCAATGAAATCCGGCCCGATATCTGTTACTATGACTTTGGTTCTCGGCAGACTCCTCTTAATCCCAGAAGCGATTTGGAGATAACTACCAGCACAGACTTCAATAATCTTGCTTGAATAGGAATAGTTCTGCACAATATACTGGATAATTGCATTGGCGTCAGGGAGGCCATGTTTGGCCTCAGATGACTCGTCGGAAGTTCTTTCCCGCATAAACTCCCCTTTCCTCCAATTCTTCCTCGATTCTAAGGAGTTGATTGTACTTCGCAGTTCTATCACTTCTGGCCAAAGCACCAGCTTTGATTTGCCCAGAGCATATCCCGACAGCGATGTCAGAGATTATTGGGTCCTCAGTTTCTCCAGATCTATGGCTTACCATCACAGAGTAGCCGTTGTCATAACATAGCTTAGCGGCTTCCAGTGCTTCCGTTAGTGTGCCGATCTGATTGGCTTTTAAGAGCAGCGCATTTGCTGCACCCATACTTATCCCTTTCTCTATGCGGTCAGGATTTGTCGCAAAAAGATCATCTCCAACTATTTGCACCTTAGAGCCAACTTTCTGTGTCAGTTTGGCGAATGTTTCATAATCATCTTCTTGAAATGGATCCTCCAACGACAGAATAGGATAGTTGTGGACGAGATCGCAATAGAAATCCATTAACTCCTCGGCGGTTAATTCTTTCTCATCCAGTGTATATTTCCCATCACTGTAAAAGACGGTCGCAGCTGCATCAAGCGCTATTCCGACGTCTTCTCCGGACCTGTACCCTGCATCTTCTATTGCATGAACAATAGTATCTAGAGGCTCATAAGTAAGATTCATGTTTGGAGCATATCCGCCTTCGTCACCTACGTTTTTGGCCGCTCTTCCATGTTTTCTGACAAGAGATTCACCTAGAGTCTGATAAATCTCGACACCTACACGAAGGGCTTCTCGAAATGTTTTTGCTCCATAGGGCACGATCATGAATTCCTGAATAGTAAGATCATTTCCTGCGTGTCTCCCGCCGTTTATGACGTTCATAAATGGAACGGGTAAGACGAACTCCTTGCAGTTAGGATTCAGATACCTGTATAGCGGAATCTTCATAGTTATTGCTGCTGCTCTGGCTACAGCAAATGAGACTCCTAAGATTGCATTTGCTCCGAGATTCTGTTTGTTCTCAGTGCCGTCAAGTCCTATCATTTGTAAATCTATTGCCCTCTGCTCACGTACGTCCTTCCCGACTAGAGCCGGATAAATAATCTCTTCAACATTTGCGACAGCCTTCAAAACACCTTTTCCTCTGTATCGGGATTCGTCCTCATCTCTTAGTTCCATGGCCTCGTGAGACCCAGTTGAAGCACCAGACGGAACTGCAGCACGGCCGCATAAGCCGCTTCTTGTCATCACATCTACTTCAATTGTTGGATTCCCACGTGAATCCAAGATCTCACGCGCACGAATAAGTTGAATCTTAAAATCAGAAGCAGACAGTTGCTAAACCCTCCAGCTTTTTCTTAATATCTAACATTGGATTTTTTAAGCATTAGCTTATTTAGAGAGTTGGTGTTGTTGGTGGCAGAGAGACACATTTCGCGAAAGAAACTTGAAATGATGATAGAGCAGGTATTACCACACCCGTCACCTGAGGTGATGTTGGAACAATACACAATCGATTCTGTCGCTGCCGCTAACGTGTTATACATTTCTGCTCATGTATACAACGATATTAATGGTAGGATAGTCTATGACCTCGGATGTGGATCGGGAAGGCTAGCCTTGGGTGCTGTAATCTTGGGTGCGAGACATACAGTTGGTGTCGACATAGATGCGCTGGCAATCAAAACGGCAAGAGAAAACTCAATAAGCCTAGGAATATCAGACAGGATAAATTGGATAATTTCAGATATTGACTGTGTTGATGGTAAAGCAGACACGGTAATTCAGAACCCACCGTTTGGAGTGCAAGTAAGAGGTACTGACATAAGATTTTTGGAAAAGGCAATTAAAATATCACATGTAACGTATTCTTTGCATAAGAGAAATGAGAATACGAGGAGATTTATAAAGGAGATAACAGAAAGACACGATGGTACTATTGACAACATCATAGAGATGAGTATGGTAATTCCGCATCTGTTCGATTTTCATTATAAGAAACACCACTTGGTTGAAGTGGATCTATACCGAATAAAATCGAAAGGAGGATTCAAATGAGCGAAGAAGTTAAAACAGGAAACGCAGTCTTACCGGGAGACAGGCTTGGCGTCATAGAAGAATTTGTGCCAGGCAATGGAACCTATCAAGAAGATGGCGTAATTTATGCAGCTGCTGCAGGCACGATATTAATAGACATGAAGAAGAAAAAAATTGCCGTTTCTCCATACGTAAAACCAATCTTGCCAAAGAAAGGAGACATAGTTTTGGGCTCTATTGACTCAGTGGAAGGGAAAAAAGCCTTTGTCACCATTGGGATGATAGGAGAAAAAACCCTGCCATATCCGTTTTCTGGAGTAATATTCATAAGACAGGCAACCGGGCGCTTTTTGGACACAATATATGAGGCTTTTGCACCTGGAGACATGGTTAAAGCAGTTATCATAGATGATGAAGATAATATGTATCGGCTATCAACAGCTGATGAGGATTTAGGTGTAATACGTGCTTTCTGCTCAAAATGCGGTGGAAATGTAGTTAGGGAGAAGAGAAGACTGAGATGTGTATCTTGTGGTAGCATTGAGCAAAGAAAGGTTGCAAGGGACTATATAATGACAATAGCTGATAATCAGAAGGAGAGCAAAGAGAGGAAGAGAACGGTTAAGGAAAAAGGGAAGAAGTAACGGATTGGGGAGAGTGCGTATTTGAACGTGGAAATTGTTGAAAAAGACAGGAAAAGTATCGAATTACGTATCAGTGGCGAAGGGCACACATTATTCAGTGCCTTGAGAAAAATCTTATTTGAAGACAAGGATGTTTCCTTCGCGGGATATGATGTAGAACATCCAATGCTCGGATCGACAAAATTCTTCCTTAGGGTTAAAGGAAGGAAGGGAGTTACTACTGTTTTATCTGAGGCGGTAGAAAAACTCATGAAAAGAGCCAAAGAACTCAGAAAGAAGTTTGAGGAGTCTCTAATAGAGTAAAGGGGAAGTATATGGGAACTATCAAAACGGGCGAAGAGAGCGTATTCTCCACCAAATACAAGAACATCGAGGAGATTCTTAGAGACAAAGGTCTAGCAAAGCTCGGAGATAGCCTTGTGAATCTAACTTATTCCCTCGCAAAATCCCGCATACGGAACAAACCTGACGGTTGGAAAGTTCCAGGGAAGGTTCTTGCTGAGGCCATACGGAGGTCAGAACTAAAAGCATTTACACCTCGAAGATCGGATTCTCACTCTCTCGGTGACAGCGCAGAAGGGCTCATAGCATACGTATGGTTGGCCAAGGTGCTAACTTTGGAGGAGATCTCCCAAGTCTTGGAAGAAGAAATGACTAAGTGGAAAATCAGCAATAGACGAGACGAAATACAAATG
>JBHLPL010000060.1:0-12004 GCA_048939465.1 Promethearchaeota archaeon
TCCGAGTATATCATCGGCAACCACCTCTGCTTTTTTCTCTAAATGTGTAACAGTTATCACTTTCTTATCCGTACCTACCTGACTGGCAGCATCCCTTACTGTTAAAATGATCGTGTAATCTGTTGCCTCGTTTGGTATCCCTGTGAATCGGCGGCAGACAATAGGTCCCTCATCTGTTCCTATCTCCATTGTGCCTTGCTTAAAGCTCCACTCGTAAGAGACAATTGTTTCATCCTGGGATGCTGTAAAGGTTATTTCTTGACCACTAAGAAACTCGTCTAATGAGGGGGAGTAAGTAAAAGAGGCAACCGGTAGAGCACTCTCGACAGAACCAACTGCATAAAGCTTCTTTTTGCCTCCTATATAGAGAGTCCCATCTTGACCAAGTGAAAGAGGACCGCTTCGCGAACTGCCTAAATTGTAAGACCAAAGTAGTTGTAACTGCTGGTTAAAGGCTCTTACTGTATTATCAATCAAAAGATAAAGCGTTTCTGTTGCATCCACTAATAATGGCGACGCTCCGCTGTATTGGTAATAACCTTCTGAACTCCTCCAGTTATTTCCTTGTGAATCAAAACCATGAATCTGAGTTTTCCATACATCCCAGGAAGCATATGTGCGGAGAATATAAATATCCCCGCTCGAACCGAAGACAGGCAATTCTTGGTAGAATGCACTACATGATTCCCATTTGTCCTCTTCGGGGTTATTAGGATCAACAGCATGAAAGCAAGGGTACCACCATCCTGACTTCTCGGAATATTTCTCTGCCCATACTCTTACATAGATTGCTCCATCATCAGCAATCGAGGGAGTTCCCACTTCACCTCCGAAACTTCTCTGCCACATTAGGGCCCCATCCGCATTTAGGGTGAAAAGGGTGTTCCCGTAACCAAAATAGATAGCCCCATTCTCAGCGATTGTAAGATCAGTGTGGTGACCGATTATTGGACAGACCCAGAGAACTTGACCTTCATCATCTATGGCATATAAACCCCAATCCGAAGGCTGTTCAGGTATTCCCGCAAGAAAATATACTATACCATCTTCGGAAACAACAAGGTTTTGCTGAGCAGAAGCTGAAAAACCAGTCTTTGACCATTTCAAGCTTCCGTTATTGCTATCGATCGCTAGTAATCCTCCACAAGCAACATACACGGTATTGCCTGGTTCCCAAAGAGTCGGCATACTAGAAATCCCACCTGCTGGATAGAACCACTTTTGATTACCTTCTTTAGTGAAGGCCCAAAGGCCCTCTTTAGTTTGGCCTTCTTTTGTTATTTTGGCCGCTAAATACAGCGTGCCATCTGAGCCGATAACTGGGGTGCCAAAGTAATCGTCAGCGCTATCACCTTCGAGAAGAACTTGCACCTGTGTGTTGGGATCGTTTAAAACCTGTGGACCTGCGAAAGGACTCCTACCTGTGTGCCGAGCATCATGCTGAAACATCGGCCAAGGACTTTCCGCCACGGCAGATTCTGGGACCGCAATCAGAAGAATCCCAGTAAGGCATGTGGTCAAGACAACTGTATATTTTGTGCCCACCTCCGCACCGTCCTTTCCAATCTATTCTGGTAACCAAACTAAGTGATAGATACCTTTGGGAACGGTCTAATGCGGAAGGGTGCAAAATAAAAGGGACACCGCCGCATTGTGCTCACGCTAGGTTCGCCAGAACCCGACAGCAACACAAGCAGACGGCGCCCCATATCGGGGCACCGCCCTTTGTGCATCTGCTGTCACGTTAAACTGGCGATTTAGCGCGAAATACCAAAGGCTAGTGCTATTTACTTAGCTTTCAAACGCGGCCTTCTCAGCCGCAAAATCCTCTAAATTAATCCTCCCACTCATTGCTTTTTGGAAAACGTATTTTACCAAAATTTTAGAGCTGTTGCCAGAGAAAATTGCATCACCGTGGATTTTTCATATCCCTTGCGGAGAAATAAAGCTGCCATTCGAATGCTACAAGTGACTTAGTAGTAAAAACTTACGCTTTCTTAGCTTTGCTTGTAACCCCACTTAATACTACAAAATGGTAGGGCATTTTGCAGGAATAAGAAGAATTCCTCTCTTTTTTATTTCGGCACAGGTTTTAAGCTTAATTAAAGCTGGTATAAGTCAAAAGCCCTGAGTTGTTTATCCTCGAGGTGCTTTGTGGATTTGACAGGGTTTCTTGGCGCGTTACAATGCGCGCGAAGGTCGATATCATTCCTACTAATTACCTTACTCACTTATGCAAAAAGCCCTCATCTACTGCCGGGTCTCCACAGAAGAACAGGCCAATAAAGGCTTGTCTTTGGACGCCCAAGAGAAGGCATGTTCTAAAGCTGCAAAAGAAGCAGGCCATACTTCAGTAGAAGTAGTGAGGGACGAAGGAAAAAGTGCCGGAAACTTAAATAGGCCTGGTCTTCAAAAAATACTTAAGCTATGTGAAGAAAGAAAGGTCAAAGCAATCTATATGATTCATAGCGATAGACTAGCCAGAAATACTGAAGATCACCTAAAGCTTCGCAGGCTTTTTCAGGAAAATGCGATCAAAGTCGTCTATGTATTTCAACCCAACCTCAGCGACAATTCTGCCTTTGGCAAAACGATGGATACGGTCATGGCTGCCTTTAATGAAATGCAACGATTAGTTATATCTGAGAAAACCAAATCTGCTCTTCTGGAAAAGGTCAAAGAAGGTTGGTTTCCCGGCACAGCTCCCTTAGGGTATATGAACGTCGATAATAAGAATCCAAATAATGGCGAGATAAGCAAAAGGATAATCACAGTTGACCCTGAAGTAGCTCCTTTTATTAAGGAGATGTTTGAACTCTACGCTACCGGACACTATTCCGTTGAAGAGCTGATTAATATAATGCATGCAAGAGGCTTAAGATCGAGAAGAAACAAAAAGCTACACCCAAGTAAAGTGTTCGATACTTTAAAAAACCCCATCTATGTTGGGGAGCTTCATTGGGGCGGCATCGTTATAAGAAAAGCAAAACATCAACCCATAGTTCCTAGGGACATATTTGAAAGGGTGCAACTAATAATGGCTGGCCATAACAACTATGCCTGCCGAAAAAGAAAGCATCAGTTCCTTTTGAGGGGCTTTTTGTATTGCTCTTGCAAAAGAAGGATGACAGCAGAATGGCATGTCAAGAAAAGTGGATTAAAGTATGCATACTATCATTGTATACAAGGGCGTGACTGTAGCCACTCAAGATACATAAACATTCAGGATATTGAGCAGGAAGTCGAAAACAAATTTAAGGACATCAAGTTCAGCCCCGAATTTATAAGTCAGGTCACTCAAGAACTTCAAAAAATCTACCAAGACCACAAGAAGAAGGTTCAGTGTAGCCGCAGAAGGCTATACAACAAAAAAACCGCTGTTGAACAACAGCGGGAAACAGCCGAGAGAAAACTCCTGAAGGGTGTAATATTAGACGAGGATTTTGTCAGAATAAGAGACGAACTGAAAAATGATTTGGATGACATCGAAGATGAACTTTCTAAGCTTGAGGAACAACGCAAGATAAAGATCGAAGAGTTTAGAAAAATACTGAAATTCACTCGTAATATTTACAGAGCCTACAAAGAAGAACCTGCTTTTGAAATTAAGAGACGCTATCTTTCATTCTTTTGGGAAAAATTTGAGGTTGAAGGTAACAGGATAGCCAAAGCAGTACCTTCTCTCTTGTTCAGAGAGCTTCTAGACTGTCAGAGAGTTCTAATAAGCTCAAAATGGGGTCAGCGACCAGAGATTATTATAACCGGATTAGCAAAAAAGCTAATCAAGAAGGAATATGTTGATGAGTTATCACGCCTATGGGACATGTTGAAGCTATTTAAAGGAATCAGTCCCATCTCTTTGAGCTGATGTTCGAGAAACGCTCTTTCCCACCGATTTTGCATGTTTTCTGGATAGTAGCTGTTGCCAAAGTATTTCCGCAAATTGCCTAGCGGCTCTTTTCGTTAATTGGGTTTCTCTTGGCTTAGGTTGTTTTTTGTCAATCTCATTATCCATGACAATATTTCCTTTACTTGCCCTTCTTCTAGTCTAGTAAAGGTAGAATGCTGAGAAAAGAAGGGAAATATTGACGGAAAAGTCAAAATGTCATATATGCTGGGACGGAAAAGGAACATTATTTCATACTCCAAAAATTTGTTGAAACGCCCTTGTAAATGAGTAAAATGTTGTTTGTTTTTGATGGGGTGTTACATCTGTAAAGGACCTAAACAATGGGAGAATGGCATAGTCACATTTGCAGAATAGCTAACTTTGAATATGATGAAAATGAACCGCCTAGCGACGAGCATCCTGACAGAAAATCGCCAACCAAATGTCGTCAATCTATCGAACCTTGGTTATCTGCTGTTTTCCAGAGTGAACATTTGTCTCTACTTGTTGGAAATGGTTTGACAAGAGCAGTTTGTGAGGCTGCCAAAGTAACCCCAGTGGATATGGCCCCTGCCTCTGTTGGGTCCTCCTTTGCCGCAAAAATAGATGATTATGCAAAAGAGTCAGCCATGGCGTCTGGTCGCGGCGACCCAAATATCGAAGACCAGATCAGGGCGGTCATTACATTAGCAAATGGACTGACCGTCTTAAAGGACAAGCGGGAACAAGAGTGTAGATCTGAGGTAAATTCTCTTATCTTCGGTCTTTTGAAAAATATCTTATCAACCGAAGAAGGTTTGATAAAGGAATTCTCCTCCCAAATCGAAGAAGGGACACTTGCTAAAAACTTGGTTTGTTCATTTCTTCTTAGCTTTGCAAGCCGGACTCCTACAAGAGAAAGGCTTAATATTTTCTCAACAAATTACGACCGATTGGTAGAGTACGCTTGTGATTGGATTGGCCTGCACATTATAGACCGCTTTATTGGTTCCCTATCACCGATATTTAGGGCATCGAGGTATGATGTGGATATACATTATAACCCACCCGGTATCCGCGGTGAACCAAGATATCTGGAAGGCGTGGTCAAACTAACAAAACTACATGGGTCTATTGATTGGCGATATCAGGAAAATGACCTAAGACGCGTGGCTTTGCCGTTCGGCGCTCCTTCATCGCACCCTCAAATTCCTAAGGTACCAAGCGATTCAGTAATCATTTATCCAAATCCAGCAAAGGATATGGAAACCGCCCAATACCCCTATTCAGAGTTATTCAGGGATTTTTCAGCCGCATTATGTCGACCAAATTCGGCACTCATAACTTATGGGTATGGTTTTGGTGACGCACATATAAATAGAGTGATTCGTGATATGTTATCTCTTCCTTCGACACATTTAGTTATAATTTCGTTTGATGACACTTCGAAGAGAATATCCAAATTCTACAATGACATCGGCCGTGCAGCCCAAACATCATTGCTTATCGGAAAACATTTTGGAGACCTAAAAACTCTTGTTGAATATTATCTCCCCAAACCAGCCATTGACAGAATCTCGATACGAGAAGCCAGACTAAAATTTAACCGTACCGGTCAAGCGACTCCGGAACAACCACAGGAGCATGGACTAGCCGGTTCAACAAGTAGCAATACTCCAGAGGGGAATGGCTGATGGATAATCCATTCAAGAATATAATTGAAGATGTATCTTCATTAACTATTGGTCAGGTCGAATCAGTTTCACCGAACGAAATAAAAGTTCTCTTGGAACCACAAGCTCCCCAAGCAACGTCTCTGAATACTGGCATACCCTCAGGATTTCCACGCATAAATAACTATTTACTAATACCTAACGAAGTTGGCGCAGTTGTTGGGTTGATAGTTTGGGTTGGCATCGAGAGATCTAAGTACCCTCAGCGACCAGGTATGGTCAAGGATTTCGGCCTTGTTGATTTGCCATATCCTTTGCGAAAACTTGCCATAGTACCATTAGGTACTCTTGTGGCAGAAAACATACAAGACGCCCCTAATCATTTTAGGTTAAAGCGAGGAGTTACCGTCTTCCCATCTGTCGGCGATTCGGTTCTTCTACCAACCAACGAGCAACTCAAGGCAATTATCCAAGCACCTGATAAAGAGGACCAGAGACTAGGTGTTGGGATATCACCCTTAGCGGGCAATGCCAAAATAACTGTCGACCCAGATAAGCTTTTCGGTCGGCACCTTGCGGTCCTTGGTAATACCGGCAGCGGCAAATCGTGTTCTGTAGCTGGATTGATTCGATGGTCCCTTCAAAGCTCAACAAAAACTAATAGAAAGCCAAACGCACGATTCATTATTCTAGATCCAAACGGGGAATATTCAAAAAGTTTTTCTGACCTTGGTGCAAGGATATTCCGAGTTTCACCAACAAATAAAGAAGAACCACTCAGGGTACCTGCGTGGATGTGGAATAGTCATGAGTGGTCTGCTTTCTGCCAAGCTGCTCCGCGAATGCAACGCCCATTGTTACAACAGGCACTCAGAGAAGTTAAGGAAGGACAGAGAACCGCTGAATCCCTTGAAAGAACCATTGCACGTTCGTTTCGGACTTTTTATAGAACTCTGATTGCTGACCGTTCAGATAGCAGCAGATATATGGAAAAACCAGGCAAGAACGACTTCGGGCAGAAGCTTCAAGCATTTGCCGAAAGTGCCGTTTACTATGCTCAGCAAATAACGGAAAATAAGAAATCTGCACTTGAAACTGTTGCGAATACAATCAAAGCGGTAGCCGCCAAGAGATACAAAACTTTTGTAGATGATAGAACAAAACAAACAGTCGAATACTATCAAGCTTTCAACGACGAAGATGTTGATGCAGTTATTGATATCATTGATAAATACCTTGAAGGGGCAGGTGTTTCTCATTCTGACCTATCTGTCAGTGAAGATGCTCCTATTCCATTTGATGGCCAAGAACTTGCTGATCATATTGAGCAATTAGGCACACAACAAGGTAGCATCCAATACTTGGATACCCTTATTTTGAGAATAAGGATGATGATGGCTGACGGCCGTCTCGGCCCTGTTGTAAAGAGGTACAGCGATATAACGCTTGAGAATTGGTTAGAGAAATACATCGGATCGGATGCTGCATCCAATGGTCCTATTGCTGTTTTGGACTTGTCTTTGATACCTTCAGAGGTCATCCATACCATAATAGCTGTTATCGCACGAATTGTATTTGAGGCTACTCAGCGATACAAAAGAATCAACGGAGCATCTCTACCAACGGTATTAGTTCTCGAAGAGGCGCACACATTTGTACGAAGGGGAGGTGATAGCGAAGAACAAGAGATATTGTCTCCTGCTCAGATGTGCCGACAAACATTTGAAAGGATTGCACGAGAGGGCAGGAAATTCGGACTTGGTCTCGTTTTGTCGTCACAACGACCATCTGAGCTATCGCCTACTGTCTTAGCACAGTGTAACACGTTCTTACTTCACAGAATAGTAAATGACCGAGACCAAGAGCTCGTAAGCAAATTAGTACCCGATAATCTTGGTGGCTTACTAAAAGAGTTACCAAGTCTTCCTTCGAGGAGAGCCATCCTATTAGGGTGGGCTTGTTCGCTACCAACTTTAGTAGACATTCATGAATTGTCGATAGAACAGCGTCCAAAATCTGAGGACCCCGACTTCTGGGATGTCTGGACGGGAACGAAAGACAGACCGATTAATTGGAAGAAAATCGCTGATGAGTGGACAAAGAATCAGGGACAAAGTGATTCAAGTGTTGGTCCTTCAACACCTACGCGACCTTCTAACTAAAGGAATCATTTAGTTTTAGTAACACCATACCCCTCTATCCTTAATGAATAACCAGACTTATAGTAATATTTCTTAACGATAGTGCAGTTATTTGAAGAAAGGACACTCCAAAGATCATAGCTACATGAAATAGTTACAGTTTCATGTCATCTCATCATGTGAGTGCAATGAAAAAAGGAAGCAGATTTTACGCTTCCTTTTTTACAAAGAACAAATTCCCTCTCCAAGCCTTGCACGGCTCACCATACTCACAGTCCCCGCCCATAAAGCTTGACCTCAGGAAAAAACACCTTCGTCCTGATTCCTTTCAGAACCTGTCTGGCACGGTGAAAGAACCTCGTATAATCCAATTTTTCCCCATCTACCTCAAGTGTGATGATTCTTGGTCTCTTTGTCTTTATAAGATTAACCAGCTTCAAAAGTCCTGGGCTTTTTTGGTACAGTATCTGGTAGGCATAGCTGTAAGTAATTAATTGTAGGTGATTGACCATGCCACTTCGGTTCATCAACTAGTTTCCTTTCTCCTTGACTCCCATCGCAATTTTTCTTTCCAAATGATTTCGTCCTGCTTTGCTTTGAAGGAGATGCATAATGGGAGCAAATCCCCAAAGTCCTTTCTCTGATTAGCACACGGCGTATTTTCTCCAAGCTTATGATTTCTAGTTTCATTGGTACTCGTTTCATCCCACGATATTTGGTTTCCAAAAAGCCTTGCTACCCCGTAGGGCGTGCCTATCATTAATGCACAGACACGGAGTACGCCATTTGGATGTATAAGAACCCGCTCGCCCATTTTCACCGGACAATAACCGTAGTATTCTGGCTGGTTGGCAAACTCTTCTTTGGTTATAAATCGCTGAGGAATTCTGACTATAATCTTGTACAATCCATCCTCTAGATTCTGCTTTATTTCATCGTGAACGCGTAACCACTCATCCGGTTGAATATCTGCATCACCTATCCACGTATCTCTGGGAACGCCCATTTTGAAAAGAGGGTGGAAATTTATCCTATACACACCTAAAGACTCAGCGAACAGGATCAGTCTATGGAGGATCAGGGCTCCTTTGTTATCTCTACCAATGTTCTCTTTATGAGCACAACAAGTTATATCGACCCTATAACCGAGTTGTACAGCTGCCTTCATATTCCCCACACACCTGTCAAAAACCCTTTCACCCCTAAGCAAATCCGTGATTTCGGAGCTATCCGAATCCAAACTAAAGGTTATCTCGTCAAGCATTCTAAATTCCTTCTTATGCAAGAGAGATTCTTCAAATGAACCGTTGGTATCAATACGCACGTACTCGTAACCTAAGTCTTTGGATGCAGATATTAAATCCAGTAAAGGCCTCCAGCTGTTGGAAGCTCCGTACAGTGTTGGTTCTCCCCCTATTATCGTTAGCTTTGACGCTCCCATTTCTCTAAAATCAGAGATGACGTTGATCGCCGTTCGTACAGGTATTTCCTTCTCTCTAAGTTGGAAAGTGAGATCTGGTTTATAGAGGCAATAACTGCACCTGAGGTTACACTCATCGGTAAGGTAGAGAAACACTTGCTTTAAACCTTTGAAGTATTCCTTACACCTCAGATCTACATCAAAATACATCCTCAAAGCCCTCCAATACCAACTGGTCTGGATATTTTCTCTTTTCACTTATGTGACCCTTCGTGTGTCTTAGCCTTCGAAGAAACTCCAAGTTATCTTTGCTTCGTTCGTCTCTTTCAGGAATTTCCAGTATCTTAGGAATATGAGCGAGACGATTGTCCTTGACAATCGCATGGAAAACCTGTGTCCCCAGAAAACCCTCTCCGATACATGCGTGGCGATCCACTCGAGCCCCCAGCGGGGCACTGGAGTCATTCATATGTATGACTCTGAGCTCGTCCAGTCCGATGATCTCATCAAACCTCTTAAGCACACGTTCATAACCGTCATATCCCGCAATATTATATCCTGCTGCAAATACGTGGCAGGTATCTAAACAGATTGCCATAAACTGGCGTTTTTCCACTCTAGATAAGATGTATGCTAGCTCTTCAAATCGTGAGCCAATCATGTCCCCTTGCCCAGCAACGGTCTCTAACAAAACCATTACCTTTGATTCATCGATATCCTTGAACACCGCATTCAGTCCTTCGACAATCAGCCGCATCCCATCTTTTCTGTCAGGATTACTTCCAGGGTGTAATATGAGATAGGCGACACCGAACCGATTCGCTCGCTCGATCTCAGTGGCCAACCTGCGGATGGACTTTAGCCTTAGTTCCTGATTTAGAGACGCGAGATTCACCAAATACGGGATGTGCCCAACCACAACTTTCACCCTGCTTTTTTGCCAGGCGGTGTTGAATCTCAGAATTTCTTCGTCCTGCAGTTCTGGAACAACCCACGTCCTAGAGGGAGAAACGTAGATTTGAATGCAATCGCATGCCCATTTATCAGCATATTTAAAGCCTATGGGCAGACCTCCTACAGTTGGAACATTTGATCCTAGCATAATTGTTTTCTTCTCTTAGTAATGATTTTCTTAACCTCATTCCACACATTTTCAAAGACTACTTCAACTGGGAAGTTTGCGTCGAGTACCTTAATCCTTGTTGGGTATTTTCTTGATTGCGATAGATATCCTTCTCTTATCTTCCTGTGAAAATTCAGGGGTTCCATCTCGATGCGATGCTTCAATTGATTGCTAATACGATTCAGTGCAATTCGAGGATCTATGTCTAATAGAATAGTAAGGTCCGGTTTTATACCATCAGCTACCACACTATTGATGTTCTCCAATAACTCCATGGGTAATTTACGACCAAAACCTTGAAATGCAATGAAAGCATCTGTAAATCGCTCGCACACGACCACTCGGCGTTGACTAAGATTTGGTTTGATTATTTCTATAACGTTCTGGTGGCGTGCGGCAGCTACGAGTAGTGCTTCCACCAAATAACTAATGCGCTGTTGTGTTAGCTCTAGATTGATCCTTCGCAACTCGCGTCCTACTACGGTACCAGTCTGGTCGTTTGTCCCAACCACGTTCAAGCCCAAGCTACGTAATTTTCCGACTATGAGAGATGCAATGCTACTTTTTCCACAACCATGTCCGCCCTCAAGGGTAATAAACAAACCATTCTTTCTACTCACTGGACTTACCTTAAACTTCTAATATCGCGTTCAATTCTTCTTCCAATTGTGTAGCGGAATAAAAAATAATGGTTATCATCCCAAGTCTTCTAGCAGTCTTAAGGTTAGGTTCCCTATCATCAATAAAAACACACTGCTCAGGCAATATCTTCAGCTTTTGAAGGACTGTTTTATAAAGATTTATATCCGGTTTTGCAATTTTCTCTGTGAAAGACGTGAAGATGAAATCGAAATTGTGAGCGAGCCCATAAAAATTAAGAATGTGGTTAAACCAATGTTCTAAGTGGTTAGACAGAATTCCAACATTGTACTTTTTTCTCAACGCCTTGATGATTCGTAATACATCTGCATTTGGTTGAAAGAAGGAGTAAGCAATTCTTTGTATTTCCTCTTTTGAGATCCTACATATTGTTGCTAACGACTTCCAATACTGCTCATCATCAATAGCTTTCACTCTGGCCTTCAACCAGAATTGCAATGTATATCTATTTATCTTGTCCCAGGAAACCCCACATCTACGTGAAAGCATTTGATAAAGATTGGGGCACATCGCCGGATTTACAACAACTCCGTCAAAATCAAAAATGATTCCATTAACCATACGCTCATAATTCCCCACACAGCACAAACTCAGTTGTGCTGACAAAAAGTAACGGTATACGGACCGCACGTGAACTCAGCTTCATAATACCATCTCCATAAGTGAGAAGTCAATACCTGAAGTCCCCCTCCAGCAAGGCACAAAAAAGGAAGTAGATTTTCTACTTCCTTTTCCAAAAGAACTAATTCCCTCTCCAGACCTTGCACTGCCCAGAATACTCACAATCCTTGCACATAAAGCTTGACCTTGGAAAGAAGACCCGTGACCTGATGCCCCTCAGAATCTGGCTGGCAAGGTGAAAGAACCGCTGATAATCCAACTTTTTTGCCTGCTTCTCCAAGGTGATAATCCTTGGTTTCTTTGTCTTAACGAGATCAACCAGTTTGAGCAGTCTCGGGGCCTTACGATAAAGCATCTCATAAGCATAACTATAAGCAGTCAACTGGAGATGGTCCTCTATACCCCTTGAATTCATAGCTTGGTTGGACGTTTTAAATTCCGTGATGATATCGTCTTTCTCAATCAGATCGATGTAGCCTTCAAGATTAATATCTAGTC
>JBHLPL010000138.1:0-3710 GCA_048939465.1 Promethearchaeota archaeon
TGAGCGGGAGAGCGGCCAATCCGGCCTGAATGGCATTGAACTCATCATCGGTATAAATCTTCTCGATTTCTTCAAAAGGAATTACAGGTAACCCGAGTAGATTTTTCTCTTGAATGAATTTCTCATCAGCTGTAAAGGCAACTACTTCATGAAGGCTGTCCTTGGTTAAATAGAAATGAGCAACCTGAGCGAAAGCTCCTGTTCCAAATATTATGACTTTTTCCATCTTCACTCCTCATCGTGTCATTCCATTTCGAAGGCGTCTATATTTGTCTTCATGTTTAATGTACTTTGTACACCAAAGAGATATACCTGACAGTTTTTTGCACTACTGATTGCAAACATTAGTTTTACTCCAAAGTCATTGAAGTCAATCTGATTTATGTTGACTGAAAGCGGGTCTTGCCAACAAGCTTTCTAAATTACTGCACACATAATCTTGATCTTCCTCTTTCATATAATTGTACAATGGCAATGCTAGGGTGTTTCTATATGCTTTTCCTGAAGATGTCAAATCCATTCGTATAAGATCTTTATGTTTCATGTAGCAGGGTTGAACATGCAGTGCATATGTTCCTATACCGGTTTCTATATCCCTCTCACCCAACCTTTCAATCAACATATCCCTCATTCTCTCCTTCTTAATCATTAAACAGTATGTCTGATAGGTATGCCTAACGTTGGCTGACTCATAGGGTATGCTAATCCCCTCCACTTCACCGAGTATCCTACTATAACGTCTTGCCAACTCAACTCTCTTTTTTATCAGATCATCAACTTTTTTTAGCTGAACCCGCCCTATGGCTGACAAGATGTCACTCAGCCTAAAGTTATATCCAGCGTAGAGAAACTGTCCCTTGCCCGAAACAGTCTTCTTTCCATGATCCTTAAGCGCTCGAGCCTTCTCAGCAATTTCATCATTATTCGTAACGAACATGCCTCCCTCTCCAGTTGACAATGTTTTCCTCGGATGAAAACTAAAGCATGCCACATCTCCAAAAGTTCCAACCGTTTTCCCATGGTAAGTCGCACCTATTCCACAAGCCGCATCTTCAATAACGTATAAGCTATGTCTCTCAGCGACTTCCATTATAGCCTCCATCTCTGCCGGTTGCCCAAAGAGATGAACAGGTATGATCGCTTTCGTTCTCTCGGTTATCGCTTTCTCAATTTTTTCAGGATCGACATTGTATGTTTTTATGTCTATGTCAACTAAAACTGGACGGGCCCCAACATGAAAAACCACATTACCCGTCGCCGGAAAGGTGAAATCAGGGACAAGCACCTCCTGACCTGGACCAATACCCAGAGTGAGAAGAGCTAAATCGAGGGCAGTCGTGCCAGAGGATGTGGCAACAGCATTTTCAACGTTAATATATTTTGCAAATTCAGTTTCAAATTGCCTGGTGACAGTGCCTTGCGTTAACATCCCTGACTCCAAAACTCCTCTGATCGCCCTTAGCTCTTCCTCACCAACACTCGGTCTTGTTAACGGTATTTTTCGCTGCATACGCACTCCTCCGTGTTTGGATTAATCGTTCCACAAGAATAACGACTGGTGTCACTCTATATAACTTCTGATGCTACCTCATAGAACTCTCGTAATCTGCGTAGCCCAGCAAATCTCGCCTCTGATAGTTTCATTCAGCGTGTTTTGCTTACATCAGGTGACAATTGTTGAGGATTGCTTCTAACATATTCTACATATTTCTTTAAACCTATTTCGAAGGATACTCTTGGTTCCCATGCCAACATTTTCTTTGCTTTTTCAATCCTTACCTTAACTCCTCTAAAGTCGCCTGGTCTGAGGTTCTCATGTACCATGGCGGTCTCCCCAAAAATCCGCTTTAGGTTTCTTGCTATCTGATTTATGGTCACAAATTCAGCTCCAGCAATGTTAAACACCTGATTTTTCCCACCTTGTTTTAACGATGCTATACTCCCCTCCGCCAAATCGTCAACGTATATAAAACATCGCCCTTGCATTCCGTCTCCGAATATTGTTATTGGCTCCTTTCGCATAGCTTTTCGTACGAAAATGGCAATCGCCATATTAGATCTCATTCTTGGTCCGTAGGGTATACCGTATCTTAATATTGTATACGCCAATCCGTAATGCTTATGCCAAGCGATTAACAAGTGCTCCTGCCCAATTTTCGTTTTCGTGTAAATGTGGTCCGGAGGCGGTATGGGCGAGGTTTCATCGACTACACCCTCCACCCTTCCATAGACCCACGTGGTTGATGCTAACACAACTCGGTCAACTTCACTTGCGGTTGCAGCTTTTAACACATCCGCAGTTCCAACTTCGTTGACTTGCAGACATAGCTCGGGGTTGGATAATGCCACGTTCACGTCTGCAACAGCCGCTAAATGGTATATGACTTCGACATCCCTACAAGCCTGTAGAATCTCTCTCTCGTTCTGCAAGTCCCCCTTTAACCATTCCACATCTTCCCTACGCGGTTTAAGTTTATCGAATACCCTTACACTGTACCCTTTCTCAACGAGTTTGTCCACTAGGTGGCTACCAATGAAGCCCGAACCACCCGTTACGAGGATAGCCATGGTATAGCACCTCCTACGAAGATCCTTCTAATGCTTCTCTTCCTAAGTGTCACGAGGGCTTTTTAGGTTTCGTTTGTACCAGCGAATCGTTCTCTCTAACCCTTCATCTAGATATACTTGCGGCTTATAACCCAGCTTTGTAATTTTCTCGATAGAAGGAACCCTCACACTAACATCTGTATAAGGCGATTTTCCGACAAAAAATATTGGTGTTTCAGGGTTTATTTTTTCTCTAATCTTCAATGCAAGCGAATATACAGTCAACGCTTCTTTAGGATTTCCCACATTATATGCCCCTTTCCCTTTTTCAGATAGGAGCAACAATCCTTGGATGCAATCATCGATGTAACACCAAGCCCGGATTTGGCTCCCGTCTCCATAAATGTTAATCGGTTCCTTTTCCAGGCAATTAACGATGAAATTGTGGATGGCTCCTTCTCCTATCTGTCTAGAGCCATATACGTTGAATAGTCTGGCAATAGCAACAGGAGTCCCGTACTCTCTTTCATAGGCTGTGCACATGTGTTCTACGAAGAGCTTGCTCGTGCTGTAAGACCAACGGGGATCATAAGGAGAACCTTGCGTTGTGTAGTCTCCCTCTTTAGTCTGGAAAGTGAAGGGGCCGTAAACCTCGCTAGTTGAAGTAAAGACCAATTTTTCTATTGGCATTTGTCTGATTGATTGCAGTAGATTGTAACTTCCAATCACGTTAACCTCAAGAGTCTCAACAGGATTCTTAATGACAGTAGCCACTCCAGCCACGCTTGCCAAATGAAATACATAGTCAGGTCTCGAGTCTTTGACAGCTTTTTCCAACGTCTTCCTATCTTTGACATCACCTCTGACTAAGGCAACAGCCTTTTCGAAGTCCGAACCATATTTTTTCTGCAGTAATTCAATATTTGATCCTCGAAAAAGATTGTCAAAACAAATAACATCATTTCTGCGAAAAAGTTTCTCTGTTAGATGACTTCCAATGAAACCAGCGCCGCCTGTGATGAAAATCTTCTTCCCTCTTATCATTGTGTATTTCTTCCCCTTAAGCATTCAATTCTATTCCACAAATGGTAACGAATCACCGTGTCTGACCTCCAAAGTTGTTGCTTCGATAGATAAAGGACTATTAACGGTTTAAAGATTAT
>JBHLPL010000005.1:0-23354 GCA_048939465.1 Promethearchaeota archaeon
CGGTATACCACGAGTTTTTTAAGAGAATGTCCAACCTCAGCAGCCTTTTCTGCTACTTCCAAAAATGTTTCACCAATATAGAAGGATTTTGAGTTCTTAATCCGTTCCCAATCTACTTCAGAAGGGGAGACAGAAAGTGCAGTATCGGACCCCTTCAACACGAAAATACGTTTGTTGCCCTTAGCAATTGTGATAAAAGTCTGAATTGTTGTGCTTCTATCGTCTACAATGATGTGCTGTGTGTCGACACCGCTTCCCTGTAGGGCAGCCAGTAATCTTTTTCCCGCCGAATCTCCTCCAACCTTCCCTACCAAGCTCACACTAAGGCCTAACTTAGCGATTGCGTTGGCAACATTTGCAGCAGAACCCCCAGGCAAATGAAGCGGATCATCTATCAATACCGTTTCATCTGTTGCTGGAAAATCGTCTAGCATTCCTACAGTATCCAGCGCTATGGAGCCAAATACTATAACGTCTCGTTCGGCTACCAGCTTCTTGAGAGATTGTTTTATGATATCTTCAAATTCATATGGACTGACTCCATAGGATTGACCTAGGGATACCACCTTCTCAGAATATATTTTGAACAGTTCTTTAATTATCTCCCTCATTTTTTCTGGCTCTTCACTTTTTCTAGAGAGAAGTAAGGTTAGATACTCTCCCATGACTGTTGGTTGATAATACTTTAACCAAACAGCTTTTTCCTCCCGTTCAACCCTTTCCATTTCCTCACCGAGTACCTCAATCTTTACCATGTTTTGAAGATGAGTAATCACAGATTTGTTTGAATGTTCTTTCAGTTCGGCTATAATTTCAGATTGAGATATTTTCTTTCTTTTTGAGAAGAGGCGTAGGATTTTTATTGGTATTTTTGAGCCAAAAGCAGAAATGAACAGAGTTTCTTGTTCTTTTAGTTCTGTCGGCAGAAGCAGTAAATATGGCCAAAGCTTCATTTTGCGGGAACCCAAGGATATCCCTTCTTTAGCTATTTTCATGATAAATAGGCTTATAAATTAGTTTTAAGCATTATGTTGAAGAGTACATAGCATAGTAAAAAATTACATTCGGTGATGATGATGACAGAACTGAGCAGAGCATCGTTAGTGAAGGGTGCAAGAAGCGATGCCATGATAGCCATGTTTGCGGCCCTATATGTTGTGATCTCCATGCTTCCGGGGATACCAATCCCTGGCCTTCCGCAACTTACCATCGAGATTGAGGCTGCCTTTGCATCAGTCTTTGGAATAATTCTCGGACCCTTTCTTGGTTTTCAAACATCATTATTAGGTGCCATCATTGCTTGGCTCATAAATCCTTGGGCCCCTGCGGATCCTTTTGGTCTGCCGTTTTTGATTAATCCAGCTTTCAACGCTCTCGTAACTGGACTCATATATGAGGGGAAATGGAAACATGGCTTTGTCATATTTGCAGCGTCTATTGTTGTGTTCCCATTTATGCCACCGAGTCAGCCCATTACCGTGTACTATTACGTTGCATTGTTAGTGCTGTGGGACAAGATCCCCGCACTATTTCTCATAATCCCTACAATTTACCTTAACAAGGAAGATTTGAACTTAAAAAGTAAGACG
Source organism: Promethearchaeota archaeon (assembly GCA_048939465.1). GTDB lineage: Archaea > Asgardarchaeota > Odinarchaeia > Odinarchaeales > JBHLKK01 > JBHLKK01. Next base: position 1,590 of record JBHLPL010000005.1, read on the forward strand.
GCTACGGCACTTTTCTTCATTCTAGCATTCATAGGAAACCAAGCAGACAATGCATTAGGTGCTGACATCTTTGCCACCCCTATGGTTTATGGAGGACTTTTCGGACTCACGATAGACGTAACTCGACTGCTTTTTACTGTAAGTCCATTTTTCTACCCCATAATACGATTGATACAAGCAGGTATAGCCACGGCTATAGTTATTCCACTAACTTTAGCGATGGTAAGGATTGGATGGTATACCACCAAGAAGACGCCAGCATAGCATTTTATTCATTCTTTTCTTGATAAGGCAGAAGCGTAGCAAAATGAAAGAACAACTGATAAGCGAGAAGCAAGTGTATTAAGGGCAAGAGAAGGTGATTTCATAGAAACTGTTGACAGCCTAATCTTTGTCAAGGGATCATGGTCCACCATCCAGATTGTGTGACCGCATACTTACGATATTGCCCAAATCCCGAATAAAAAATAGACCTATAGTAGATTAATTTGGTTTTAATTCACTTACGTTCTGCCTCTGAAAGCTCCGTTGCTTTGCCCCGAGTACAATAATGATCCCAGCGGAGGCTCATTGTCCGCGAGATTGGGCACTGAAGGCACAAACAGTCTTTTTGCTCGCGGATTATCGAACTTTTTCCTAAGGCACAAAAGGCGAGAGTGGTTTCCCCCGTGCCCTTATAAGTTGGGCATTTACCACAATAATCCTCACAGAAACCGATCACATTTTCCACGGTTCTTGCTAGATCTGCCTCCGACATGTGTGCCATCATTTTCATTTTTTCTTCAAAAGGGGCAGCAGAGAAATTCTCTTCAGAATTTGCCATTCATAACACCCGCATTCCATTCATTTTGAGATTGCTATGCAATTGGTTCTTTAGCAAGAATTACCTTTTATTGCTTTTGGGAGCATTTAAGCTAGTGAAAACTAAAAGGATTTTGGTTTCATTGAAAAATCATAGGGTGTTTCCTCGAAAGATTACGAAGTCTATCACAAAATTAAACTTTATGTAAAAGGAGCCGAATATTGTGGATCTGGCTAATCGATAATCAGAGGGAGATTTTTGACAGGAAAGTTGAGAGCTAGAGAAGGAGATTTTCTAGAAACCAATGAACATCTGATATTTGATGTGAAAGGTTTGATTCATCCTCCGGATCGCTTAATTGCTTATCTGCGATACTATCCGGATTCCAACGGGGACAGAATTAGAGGAAATCAACGTTTCTCCAAAATCTATCCGATTTCCGAACGTTATGAATTCTTGAGGAAGTTTTTCCCTCAGTACCTATTTTTCGATTCGGTTAGTAAATCGATGCTACAGGCAATTCCTTTGGATTTCATCAAAAAGCGATATGATCCAGCTCAGAAACTAAGAGAAATTGTAAGAAAGGGGGCACAAGATAGCGTTGAGAAGGATGTTATGGCTTTTGGAAACATCATCAAAGAAGCATCAGGGATCCCGTTTGAGAAGCTAGGAATTAGTGGCTCAGTCCTAGTTAGCTTACATAAGGATGAATCGGATATAGATTTGGTAGTCTATGGATCAAGAAATTGCCGGAAGGCCTATGAGGCACTTGAGCATTTGCTCGATGATTCCAAAAGCCTCGTAAGAAAGTATGATATGAAAGGGCTAAGGAATATGTTTGACTTTAGGGTAAAAAGTGCCCCCGTGAGTTTTAGAGATTTCGTGAAGTATGAAAAAAGAAAGAGGCTTCAAGGTTATTTCAAGACTCGGGATTTCTTTATTAGATTCGTTAAGGACTGGGACGAAATCTCAGAAGAATACGGAGATTTTTTATATGAACCCATCGGACGGTGCAAAGTTCAGGGAATTGTCATTGACGAATCAGAAGCAATCTTTACGCCATGTAAATACATTTTGGGGAAATCAAAAGTGATGAGTGGAGTCAAAGTCAAGGCTATTCAAGAAATCGTTTCATATCGAGGAAGGTTCTGTGAGCAAGCTCGAGCAGGAGAGAGTATTTCTGCGAGTGGAAAAATCGAATTAGTAAAGAGTAAAGATGGAGAGAAATACTACAGGCTTTTATTGGGTGGAAATGATAGGGACTTCATGGTACTCCCGGAATCCTAGGAGGCTATGAAATGCGAAAGGCTAAGGACAGAGACTTTATTCAAACATCGGAGGACTTTCTTTTCTGCGTAGTTGGGTATCAGCATCCAAAAGATAGATACACTGCATATTTGAAATATGTACCTTCTGCGTCTGGAAAATGGGGTGATCAACAACACTATCGACGAGTAATTCCGTATTACGCCGCAGCGTCTGTAATTGACACCTTTGATTTTCTTAGGAAGAACTACCCGAAATACCTCTTCCAATGCCCCGTAAGGAATATTGATTTCTCAGCAGTTCCTAGGGAGGATGTTAAAACATATTTCTATCCTGAGAAAAAACTCGTAGAGTTGTGTAAAAAGTCGAATTTGGACAGTCTGGAAGAAAGAGTCATCGAACTGGTCGAGTCACTCGTGGATGAAAGCGGAATTCCTTGGGATTCCATGGGAATAACTGGCTCAATCTTGATTGGTATTCACAATCCAGAATTCTCAGACATAGACCTTACCGTTTACGGTCGAGAAAATTCCTTGAGAGTCAAAAAAGCAGTTCAAGGACTAATAAGGACATCCAAAAGTGGTTTCAATGGGCTTGATGAAGCAGTCGCCTCTGACTGGGGTGATAGGAAAATAGGCGTGTTTCCCCTAGGTTCAAAACAGACGAAAGTCATTTTCAATCGTAAATGGAACTTTGGCGTCTTCAAAGGAACTAGATTTTCAATACACCCTACAAGAGCAGACAAAGAGATTTCGGAGAAATATGGAGACAAGACATACACTGGAGATGACATTGTCAAAATTAGGGCGAAAGTCTCGGATGATATTGATAGTATTTTCAACCCCTGTTATTATAGATTAGCTGATGTTGAAGTTTTAGAAGGGCCGCAACTGAAGGATATTATCGAAGTAGTCTCGTATGAGGGGGTCTTTTGCGACATAGCCCATAAAGGAGAGATCATAATAGCAAAAGGGAAGCTAGAGAAGGTTTTGGATAAGCGTAATGGAGAAGTTTTTCATCGGATTTTGGTTGGTTCGCCAAAGGGGGCAGGAAAAGAGTTTATCTATCCGATCGTTCAGGACTAAACCCGTTAGTCAATTATCTGAAGAGTAATTCTCCTTTGCGATGTAAGAAAGCATTTTAATTTGATGCAGAACAATATAACCGATAGTGTTTATGCGAGGGGTAGTAAGTGATTGTATATGTTTTAACATCTATCGCAGGTATTTTTGGATTGGATGAGAATGCAAATGTTATTGAGTATGTTGGCTTCCCGAGGAGTCCCAAGGAGATCGCTTATCGCATGTCTTTACTTCAGGAAGGCAAATCTATTAATGAGTTTGAAGAATTGGTAGGTAGTCTTGTTGAGAAGAAGGTAGAAGAAATCATCGTAGAAAATGTTGAACTTGCCAAAGAGATTAGAAAAATGAAAGATTCGCCGGTTGTAAGCGTAAGCAAAGAAGCCGACATTCCTTTATTCTTCCGACAGAACGTTGTAGAAATGTGTATTGATGTGGGGTTCGTAAGTTCGGAAAATGAATTTACTTCAATTCTATACGAAACTAGCATGTTTCTTGCAAGAACAAGAGTAAAGAAGGCATCTGAGAGAAGAGATCAATTAGTGAAACAAGCTATTGAGGCCATTGACGATATAGACAAGTCGCTGAATGTATTTGCATCAAGAATTCGTGAGTGGTACAGTCTTCATTTTCCAGAGTTGGATGAATTATTGTCAAGTCATGAGACCTTCGTGAGAACGCTACATAGGATTGGCCTAAGAGAAAGATATAATCATGAGACATTGGCGAAGATTGGTTTATCTGAAGAACATATCAAGAAGATAGTGGAAAGGGCGAAGACTTCAATAGGGGCAAAAATGGTTGAGGAAGATTTCAACCCAATAGGAGATTTTGGCGGAAATATAATTAGTCTGTACCGACTCAGAAAAAAACTGGAAGACTATGTCGACAAGGTAATGATTGAAGTGGCTCCGAATCTGAGAGAATTGGCTGGCCCTCTCCTTGGTGCTAGACTCATAAGTCTTGCAGGAGGAATTGATGTACTCAGCAAGATGCCTGCAAGCACGGTTCAGGTCTTGGGAGCTGAAAAGGCTCTATTCCGATCGCTCAAATCCGGTAGTAGACCACCAAAACATGGTGTGATTTTTCAGCATCCTATGATTCATTCCGCACCTAGATGGCAAAGAGGAAAAATCGCAAGGAGTTTGGCTGGCAAACTATCAATAGCCATAAGGGTAGACGCCTATTCCGGAAATATCGTGGCCGATGATTTGATGGCTAGTATTGAAAAACGAATCGAAGAAATAAGAAAAAAATATCCAAAACCACCCCCAAGGAAAGCAAAAAAGAAGAAAGTAAGAAAGCATGAAAAGAAAAGGAGACCAAGGACGCGAACAAAATGAATTTTACGGTAAAACCACATGACAAATTTAGAGCAGTGTATACAATAGTCTTTGAGGATGGGAGTACGCGGATAGCAACACGTAATCTCTATCCAGGAAATAAGGTGTACGGTGAACAGCTTCTCCAAGCCGGTGATGAGGAGTATAGACTCTGGGAACCCTACAGAAGCAAGTTAGCCGCAGCCATCCTGAAAGGCATAAACAAAGTTCCCATAAAGCCCGGAAACAAGGTGTTATACCTCGGTGCGGCGACTGGCACAACGGCCAGCCACGTATCAGACATCGTCGGATATGATGGACTTGTGTATTGTGTAGAATTCTCCTCAAGAGCCGTCAGGCAGCTCCTATCTGTTTGTGAATATAGGAAAAATATGCTGCCGATTCTAGCAGATGCGCGGATTCCGGAAATGTATAGCATGATCGTGGGAGGAGTAGACACCATCTACTGTGATGTGGCACAACCGGAACAGGCAAGACTTCTGGCAGACAATGCCGATTCGTTCTTAAGAACTAACGAGTATGTCATGTTAGCAGTGAAGGCTAGATCAATAGACGTGACAAAGGAGCCAGTCGAGATTTACAAAAGAGAGATCGAGGAGCTTCAAAAGAGGGGATTTACTGTGCACGATGCCAAGAAAATGGAACCATTTTCTTCGGATCACACGATGATACTGGCGGAATTCGAAAGGAAATCTAGAAAGATTCAAAATGAATAAACCCAGCATTTTTGTGTCAGTTTTCCCAACATTTTCTCAAACTTGATAGGCTAATTTAAAGAGCTTAATAAGTCGGTGGTTTTTTTGGAGAAGAAAAGCGAAGTCTCGAAAGCGTACGACAAAACTGCCAAGTCCTACGATCGTAGATATTACAGAATTCAGTTGGCGAAGTATGATTTTCTTCTAAGTAATACTAGACTGAATTCAGATGATTTCATTTTAGATGCTGGCTGCGGAACTGGACTTTTCATGAAACGAATTGGTCATATCGTAAATAGAATAATCGGTATCGATGTCTCTGAGAGAATGCTTAGAATTGCCACAAACCGCGTTTGTGGTGGAATCTTTGTTCTAGCTGATGTCGATTCTTTGCCTTTCAGAAGTCAGTTGTTCTCAAAGGTGTTTTCAATAACCCTTCTTCAAAATGTTCCAAATCAATTAGGTTCATTAAGAGAGCTGGTAAGATCAATACGAAATGATGGTTTCCTCATAGTTACCACATTGAGGAAGAAGATGAGTGTTAAAGAGCTTCGCAGACTGCTTCAAGAATTAAGACTTGATGGAATAAGGGCTGGAGAGATACCCGGAAGTGAGGATATTTGGGGGATTGGTGCGACCTTGTCCACAAGTTAGATCCAGAAATAAAGTCTTTTGGGAAACTGGAGCCGCCGAGCTGGAGTCAAGTAGTCTGAGTCCCTTAAAGCAATATCACGACAGAAATTATATTAAAGAGTTCATCTGCTTAAACGTCTTTCGTGGCAAAATTCGATTAACAATCAAGTATCTTGAGTGTGTGTCAATTGACGAGAATTGTTGTTGCTCTAGGAGGGAACATGATTCATAGGGTGACTCAGAGAGGAACAGCTGACGAACAGCTCGAAAATGTCCGAAAAATCAGTTTTGAACTTGTAAAAATTGTAAAAATGGGCTACGAGATGCTGATAACTCATGGAAATGGCCCCCAGGTCGGAAATATACTGCACCAAAATGAAAGGTCAAAGGATGTAATACCACCCATGCCACTGGATGTCTGCGGCGCAGAAAGCCAAGGTATGATAGGATATATGCTACAGAATTCATTACATAATGCGTTTAGGAAATCTGGAATCGAGAAAGTACCAATAAGCATCGTTACTCGGGTTGTGGTCGATGAAAGAGACCAAGCTTTTAGTAATCCTACAAAGCCGGTAGGGCCCTACTACGGGGCTGAAGAATTGGATAAAGTAAAAAAGGAAGGATGGGACTTGGTGAAAGATTCAAGAGAACGGTACAGAAGGGTTGTACCATCGCCATATCCCAAAAGGATAGTTGAAGGAGCCATCATTAGGAGGTTGGTGAATTTAGGTTTAACTGTCATTGCAGGCGGTGGCGGTGGTATTCCCGTCATAGAAGAGGAGAATGGTATGCTAAGAGGAGTTGAGGCAGTAGTGGATAAGGATTTTGTGGCAGAAAAACTCGGAGTAGAAATCGGTGCAGACATAATTTTGTTTGTTATGGATGTCGAAAAAGTTGCTATTAACTTTGGTAAACCTAATCAGCAGGATCTGGATAAGTTGAGTTTGATGGAAGCTGAAAAATATATGGATGAAGGGCATTTTCCCCTGGGCAGTATGGGTCCCAAGATTAAGTCAGCTATCGATTTTTTGAAAGCAGGTGGCAAAAGAGTTGTAGTTTCATCTCTTGAAAAAATTGAGGATGCACTTTCAGGGAAGGCGGGCACAACGTTGTATCAAAACCAGTCAAGCTAATCTATCGATTAAGTCAACACACACCTTCCTTGAGTTTGGTAGATTTCAAGTATTTGCCGAGTATCTTTAGGGAGCAATATGGACCGCACATAGTGCATGTCTCTTGTTCACCGATATTCTTTCTTTTATATATCTTACTGGCTTTTTCAGGGTCCAGCGCCAACTCTATGGTTTTCTCCAAATCAAGGTTTGACCGTGCTTTAGATATGTCGAGATCTAATTGCATTGGCATTTCTCCACGTTTCGCGATATCAACCGCATGGGCCGCTATTTTTGTCGCTATAACTCCTTCTTTCACATCTTCAATAGTTGGAAGACCCAGGTGTTCAGACGGAGTTACATAACACAGAAAATCGGCCCCGGCGAGTCCTGCCAAAGCGCCTCCTATTGCAGCAACTATATGATCGTAGCCAGGGGCAATATCAGTAACAAGCGGTCCCAACACATAAAAAGGTGCCCCGTCACATACATTTTTCTGTAGTTCCACATTTGCTTTAATTTGATTAAGAGGAATATGTCCTGGACCCTCGACAATGGTCTGAACATTTACGTCCCTTGAGCGTTTTACCAAATCCGAGATTGTTAATAATTCCTCAATTTGAGCCCAATCAGTCGCATCTTGTATGCATCCTGGACGCAGTCCATCGCCCAGGCTCAGTGTTAGATCGTATTCTTTTGCCAGCTCCAGTAGATAATCGAAATTAGAATAAAGCGGATTTTCCTTCTCATGATATAGTATCCAGGCGGCGTGGAACGTCCCTCCACGACTGACCATGTTAATTAACCTAGGGTGCATTACCAGACGTTCAATTATCCGCTTTATAACACCACAGTGCACAGTAACGAAGTCGATTCCATCCTTTGCGTGTTTCTCTATGGCATTAAACATATCATCTTCGCTCATTTTAACAATAGCACCGTTCTTAGTTAACGCATCGATACCCGCTTGATATATAGGTACAGTACCCACCGGGACGTCTACCGCCTTCATTATCATCTTTCTCGTCTGATCAATATCACCACCGGTACTTAGATCCATTATAGTATCCGAGCCATATTTCACAGCAACCTTGGCTTTTTCGACTTCTTCAGCCACATTGGCAACATCTTCAGATGTTCCTATGTTTGCATTTATCTTTGTGCTCAGTCCTTCACCGATTCCAACGGGGCTCACATTTTCATGCATCAAATTGTGAACGATTACAGCCCTACCATTAGCTATCCTACGTCTAAGATGCTCAACGGGTATCTTTTCTTTTTCTGCGATCTCTTTCATTTCTTCGGTTATCACACCACGTTTTGCAAGCTCCATAACAGACGTCATACCGCACACCTGTGGATAGTTTACTCAAATCTCTTAAAAATGTATCAAATTCTTAGAAAGCAAATCACGCGTTTATAAATCGATATGCAAAATGTTTATTAACACCGGAAGTGAATTACGGTTAATTCGGAGGCAGAACAATGGAAAGACAGCCAATAAAGGTTCTAATGAAAGCGTTAAACAATCTTGTGCTTGTAAGACTAAAGAACCGTAAGGAATTTCGAGGAAGGCTTGTTGAAATCGATGTTTATATGAATCTTGTTTTGAACGGTGCCGAGGAAATGGAAGATGGCAAGCCCATTGCAAGATATGGAGAGGTGTTCATTCGAGGCAACAATGTATTATTCATAAAACCGGATGTTACCGATGTTTTGAAGGGGGAGAAGTAGCCACCTATAGAGTATTTAGTCTTCCTTTCTGTACTTGTATTCTCTAATCATTCGGCGGAAGGCTTCAGCAGTTTTCTCATATCTCCTTTCTTCAAGTTCCTTTTGAGAAATAAAGATTAGTCTCTCAAGTTTTTCCTTTTCCACAACTGCAAATTCGCCTACGCGTTTTACATCTGCATCAGTTGTAGATATCACTGGGATACCTATTTCAAGGAATCTTTCTTTTGCCAAGTGAGACATGGGTGTCATTATCATAATGGCTTTGACGCATCTCTCAATCAAGGATTCTGCGGTCGACGAACCACCCCCACTCGCATCAAGAAACAAGACTATGTCTCCACGTTTTATTCCAAACTTCTCATCCACTTCAATTATGCTATTCTGAGCAAAAGAATCGATAACCTTTAGAGGAACAGCGTCACCTCTCGTTTCTAGGATTTTCATGTTTCGTAAGTTTGACAGTTGGGTTTTTAATTCAGTTATTCTCTGTCCAAGTTGCAGAATCTCACTCTTTAATGTCTTAATTTCTGAATCGCGAATCGTAAATTCTCTCGTTTTTCTCAACTCTAAGGATTCCTTGGAGCGCTTTTCTTTTGCTTGTTCGTTCAGTTTTGAAATCTGATCCTTAAGTTGTTGATTTTCTTCCTCTAACTGTTCATTAAGTCTCGTAAGACCATTAATCTTTTTTCTCATTAGCGTCATTCTTTCAGTAACACGTTTCAATCTCTCTTCATAAGTAACCTTTTCTTTCTCTGGCACAGCAGGCGTTGGCTTCTCCTTATCAATTCTAGGAAGCATCTGCGCTATTACTGTCTTGATCGGAAGATTCCGTCTGATTACCTGAACCCCAACTTCGTCATATGACAAATTCACACCTGTCTCCTTTACGTGCGCCTTTATCTTCTCAAACATGCCCCTGAAATTAGAATATGCCTTAATCGCTGAGGCGAGCGCATCACGTTGGTGAGAATCTGCCACCTTAATTCTCTTCTGTTTTATATATTGTTGAACAATTTCTTGTTTTTCTGCGACGGACAAGATCCTTGAGGGAGCATAAAGCCGAGCTTTCAGAGTATTAGCCAGTTTTTGCACGAAATCCGGAGTAGGAATAACATCTGTGGCAATAATAATAGCAGTTCCACGCTGGGAGACCATACGGACTATTTTGCTTCGAGAAAACATCTTTGTACTACGCAATGTCAGTATGTTGCCATCAAAATCTAGCATTGCAATTCCTATAGTCGTTCCCGGGTCGACTCCTACAATAAGGTTCTTTCGGAGTCTTTGAGGAGCTTCTTGGGCGGACAGGGGGAAGAATTCGAGATTCTCCCTTTTTATGGGAGATATGCGAACATAGATATCCGGGCCCTTTTGCACTTTGAAAAACCTCAGAAGTTCTTCCTTATTTGAGTGCACAATAAATCTACTTCGATCCAACCCGAAATCAGACTCTCTCTTCATGAAGTCAAAATCTAGCCCCTCATTCTCCAGCTTCTCTTTAATCTCCTTGGTAGCAGCTGATACTAGTGCATGAAGTCTTCGGCGCCATCGTGTTTGACTCCAACCTCCTGGACCAAGACTTCTTGCCCGAGATATTGTTATTTGGGTTTCATTCTCGAACGCCGAAACCGCGTATCCTACATTCTTTGCAGCAAGTTTTGCTACAATTTCCGCAGTCTGTAGTGGAGTAGGTTTTCCGGATATGGATATACCATACTTGGGGGCTATGACACTCAAAGGTTGCATTCCATGAGTTGGAGAGCCGGTTACCTGTACAAGACTGGTTTTGGGTGGGAGTCTTGATAAAAAAGACATTAATTTTCTCTTGCTTGGCAAGACCTCAAAGATGTTATCTATAGCTATGATGGCGGGTTTAGAATTGTTTATAAGCTTGAAAAGTTTTGATGAACTGACCTTATCCTGGGCTTCAACTATATTTCCATTTTTCATTAAGACAAGCGCGTATTTCGGGGGGGATTTTGACAAAGGAGATTGGCCTGGAAGTATATCGATACCTATTATTGTTGTATCGCACATCTCAACTATATTCCTCACTTCTCCTTCTCAGGTCTTTACCAGAGGATGCGAAGCAAAACTGTTGACTTTTATTAATTTGCCGATACTCGTGCCACAATTCATCTATCCTGCCATAATATTCTCAGTGACGATTTTAGAGTCTCTTTTTTCATCATATTTTCTCCTGAAATACTTCAACACATTCTTAATGTCCCGTTCAAGACGAAATTTCCAATCTCTGTTGAGTCTTACATCAATCCATTGACCCCAATCCATTATAAGAATGTCTGTAGGAGGGGTTACTAGAATATTGAATTCGCTTAGATCTCCGTGTGCAGCATCTGCTTCATTGTGAGCTAATGAGACCTTATCAATTATGCAATCAAGTATCTCGGAGGGTGCAGGAAGACTCTTACACCAATGGAGCTCGGCACCTTCAATAGCACTCATAACGATCACGTGCCTATCTTGTGCAGTGGACACAGATACAACAACTCCCGCATCGTGCACACGACTTAGGGTCGGATACTCTCTTTTTGCTGCCAATATTGACAGCTCAAACCATGATTTGGATGGTCATCTTGCAACACAATCACGATACCTTCTTATGTGCTTAAAGCGAGGTCTTTTTTTGACAGCCTCTTGGCTATTTCGATGGCCCCCAAGAACGCTGACCTCTGAAGTTCTTTACTATAGATTACAGTCTGAAAGAAAATATGATAGTTGACTTAATGCTTTTATGGGTTATATCGGAAGTGGTAGAGTACTTTAAATCATCTAATTAAAGATGTTGGCATATTCTAAATAGTATAATATTTACGCTAATCTTTATGTGAATAGATAACTTTATAAGTGATTGTACAACAGATATTCTCGCAATTAAACTAAATAGATAATTAGCTGATTAGTGGTGGGTTGGTCATGCAGGAGGTAGATATCAAAGAGAAGGATGTCACAAAAGTTGCCAAGGCATTGGCCTCAGTAACACGATGGGAGATACTAAAACTTCTTAGAGATAAGAAAATGGACATAAGTAGGATAGCCGAGGCTTTAGGACAGACTGAGGCCAACATTAGCGCTCAAGTGAAGATTCTTGAAAAAGCAGGGTTAATCCGATCCTACTATGAGCCAGGAGAACACGGGGTTAGAAAGGTTTGTGAGGTCGCGCTTAAACGTTTGGTAATTAATGTGAAATAGGCAAAATCTCATGAAGGGGCTAGGAGCTTTTTTGGTCATCACGAACTCCCTTCAAATCTTTTTGCCGCTTCTTCCAGCGTAAGGCTATGAGCAGGTTCTCTAGACTTTCTTCTTCTAATCTTGACGAATACTGGATAGTTCACAGCCGCTCCTACAATCAATGCTTCTCCAACAGGCAAGGTACTTATCATTTTTAGACTTTCCCGAGTAATCTGCTCAGAGGAGGCCTTTATGTGATCTAAATCATAGGGATTAGTTACCCGCAGAATAATATGAGTGTTACATTGGCTTAATACGGTCGTCGAAAGCCTGACCGGTCTTTGACTTATTAAACACAAGGAAGAATGGAATTTCCGCCCCTCACGAGCAACCGTTTCTATTATGTTCTTTGAAATAGCAGATGATATCTTGGCTTCCGGACAAAACTGATGAGCTTCTTCCAAGAAGATTACAAACGGTGCAATTTCACCTGCCTTCCTTAATGAGAAAAGACGCCATAAAAGATAGGCCACTATGATCTGTTTTTTCCGAAGACTAGTGGTTTCGCTAAGGTCCAGAATCAGGCACTTTCCAGGCTGGATGGTGCTTTTCAAATCAGGATTCTCTTCATACCCAAATAGACCTGTATTCTCGAGACCGTAGAGCCAACCCAAGAGCGCTTCCCTTGTTCTTACATTAATATGGTCATCAGCTTCAGTTGCTTTGATAACATTGGTAATGGAAAATGGTTTAGTTCCTTTGCCGACGTTGGACAAGATACGATCGAGCTCTCGTAGTTGAATTGGAGATATTTGCGGTTGGAACACACCATACATACCCGCCCTGAGCAAGGGGGTGGCTATTTGAACATATGGGCTCCTTATGACATCTACTCTATCTGAAAAATCTCCATCCGCGAAGACGGTGTATTCGCCGTGTACATCTATGACGATTGTTGCTATTCTTCCCTGGTTTTCGTTCCGTGACAAAAGCTCCTCAATTAGAACCGAACTCAAGTAAGACTTCCCTCCACCAGACATAGCAAGAACAGCAACATGCTTCTGAAAAAGCTTTGTTATATTTAATCGAGCCGAAACCTCATGGTATCTAATATTTCCTATGTCCAACCCCCTATCGGAATCTAGTCCTAGAAATTGAGTCAGAATGCTCTCCTCAGCAAGATATACTTTTTCGCCCGGCGAAGGGGGAAAGCTCACCCTATCAATACTACCATTCGCAAAAACACCCATCGGAAGCGCCTTGGCAAGAACAAATTCCCATCTGTCGGCAGGAAAAATCGTGGATAATGGATGACCGCCTCGTTCATACTCACGAACAGACTCCGCCCTACTGAAATAACGATTGGATTTTATGATCTCGGTTACCATGCCAACTAGCATGCCGTCCTCGGATTTAATGCATATAAACTGACCAGTCCTGACGGGAATTGCGGTGGCGTTATTAGTTACAACGAAACTAAATTCTGTAGCACTAGGTCCATCAAAGGTGCACACTAACGTTCCAACCTCGTTTGAAGAAATATCATTCTTTCTTGACATGAAGTTACATCTCAGAACGGTTTTTTCTCCCTTCTTAGTCTCAACATGGAAGGGGACAAACCAACACGCTCAATAAGTCGCTCATAGATAATATCCAAATCGCTTTCTAGGAGTCTTGCTTGGGTGTCGGCTTCAACCAAGACCGTCGGTAGCCCGTATTCTGCATGGTGTGACGACAAGGGTAAAATGACGGAGGCTAGTTTTTCTGCTACTTTACCAGTATCATTGCCAAACGTTAGGAATTCTATGCGAAGGGGACGATCATATTCCACGGTCTTCAAATAGAAAGCATGCAATTGCTTGGGCCAGTTCTTGTTCTCAAAATCCCGTAATGTGAGGTTTTGCTTAAAATTCTTAGAATAACTAAAGATGAAGCTCCTTTCTCCAATATCCAAGACGCGATACAGGAGATCCGTATCCCTGATACGGAGGATTGTTTTTCGATAATCAAGCTTTAGAAGCTTTCTTAGGGAAGGTATCTGATTCATGAGGTGAGGGATAATACTGCCCAGAATCTGTGCAAACCTTGTACTTCGGCTGTCTTTTACAACACCGCATAAAAGGGTGCTTTGCTTTTCACATTTGCTGTAGAGCTTTTCATAAAGTCCAATCAAAGTCGTATATTTGGGCAAAATTGTGGAACTAGCCTGCGGCCTATCACTTGGGATAGGTGTGATGGACCCGTCCATAAAAAGAATATCAAGATGACGAAAATCAAGAACTTGTATGGCGGCGTTCAGCTCGCTCCTTATCCGTTCCAAAGAGGTATTCAGCTCGAAGTCAAATAGCGACAAGGGTTCCAGATTTGAGATTATCTGGGGGGAAGGGCACTCTTCAGGATAATACTCTACGAATGGCGTTCCTCGTTTATCGAAGTCAAATATGACTGCTATCGCTCTAGTAATGATTAGGTCTATACCATGGAATGACCGGCCCACAACACCTCCGTCAACTGCACCGACCCGCAATCCACCTAAGTTTGTTGGAGAAACTCTGCAAAATAACCGATTTTCCAAGATATCGGAAAAACCAGCTCGGAGGTTCGATAAATCAATTTGGTTTTTTGCATCTTTGATACTACTCGCTAGCTTGGACTTGTCCTTCTCGATTCTTCGAATTTCTGCAGCAATAGTGTTTACAGTAGCCCACATGTTTGTATCGCCGGAGTTAGACATTTTTACCTCATAGCTGTTGTCTTGCACGGCTGTATTTTAAGGCCTCTTTGACGAACGCATGATAAATCGGAGATGGTGCATCCGGCCGCGATCTGAATTCTGGATGGAACTGAACACCTACTATCCAACTATCTCCTGATAGCTCGATTGCATTAATTATTCTCCCGGTAGGATCATACGCAGATGCAATTAGTCCTTTCTGCTCAGCTTGTTTCGCATACTCGTTCATTATGTGATAACGATGTCTAAACCTCTCAACCACTCGCTCTTTTCCGTACGCCTCGAATAGTTTCGTGCCTTTTTTAATAAGGATTTCTTGCGCGCCTAGTCGCATGGTCCCGCCTTTACTGTCGACCTGCCTCTGCTCAGGAAGCAGGTCTACAACTGGGAATTTTGTATCTGAATCGACTTCGGTCGAATTTGCCCCCTCTAATCCCAGCATTGAACGGCAAAAAGTAACAAAAAGAAGTTGGGCTCCAAAGCAGATTCCCAGGTAAGGAATCTTATGTTTTATCGCATACTCAGCACATTTAGTCATTCCTTCCACTCCCCTGAAGCCAAAGCCAGGCGTTAAAAGTATACCATCGAATCCCTGCAATGCGGAAAGCTTGCTCGGATTCTCTTCAAATTCTTCAGTCTCAATCCATTTTATCTCAACTTCAGCACCCGCGTGCGCACCAGCGTGCAATAAGGCTTCATTAATACTAACGTAGCTGTCAACAATTTCGCAATATTTTCCAGGCATAGCTATGTTAACAACTCTCCTTCGGTTCTTGAATAGCTCAGATATGCTCTTCCATTTATCCAAATCTGGTTTCTGTTTTTCTAGATTCAGGATTCTGCACAGGTATTTCCCAAGTCCCTGTTCCTCAAATATTAAGGGCATGTCGTACACCACATCTATATAGAGGCTGGAGATAACCGCCTCCTGTGGAACATTACAGAATAGGCTAATCTTTTGTCGAATATCATCAGTCAGATCAGTCCGAGCACGTCCCACCATTACATCTGGCTGCAAACCCATACCCTGCAATGCTTTGACGCTATGTTGGGATGGTTTAGATTTCAGTTGACCTACCTTTTCTAAATAGGGAACAAACGTTACGTGCACCAGCGCTGTGTCACCAGGGGGTTCTTCTAATCTAAATTGACGAATGGCCTCCAAGAAAGGCATAGCTTCTATGTCGCCAACCGTACCACCAACCTCGGTTATTACTGCGTCCGTTTTAGTTGTTTCTGAAACTAGGCGGATGCGCTTCTTTATCTCATCAGTAATGTGAGGAATGACTTGCACTGTCTTGCCGAGAAATTCTCCTTTACGTTCTTTCAAAATCACAGAGAGGTAGATTTGTCCGCTAGTGATATTATTTCGGGGATGGATAGGATGACCCAGGAAACGTTCATACGTTCCAAAATCTTGGTCTATTTCAGAGATCGTGAATACAGAATCCTTAACGGGCTCGAAATCCCAGATTTCCTCCGTAACAAATACCTCGCCATGTTCACGTGGATTCAGTGTACCAGGATCCACGTTCAAATAGGGATCAATCTTTATGATATCCACGGAATAGCCTCGAAATTGCAGTATTTTTCCTATGGATGCTGCAGTAGCGCCTTTGCCTTTAGGCCAACTTAGGAGATTGTCCAGAAGGTATGCCCGACATGACGCCTCCTACAACGAATATATACTTTGTCAACTTTATCTCACACCATAAATCTTGTTAATATTAAGAGCTTTTTAACGTTTCCGAGACAAGTTCCATTTTTGTGGAATTTGAGCCTGCATTTTAACAAATCCACTTACTTGCTCTTCAGATATCTCCGTGGAGTTACAGTCTGTTTGATGCGTTTCTGCTGAAGTTTTGGCAGAAGTTGATTTTAACGTTCACTGAAAAACTTCCACACAATCAATCATGTGAACTACCCGTATCTCTCGCAAGGGGCTTCCTCCCTCGCTCTCCGGATCGCTAATAGGTCTCCTTTCACAGCGGTGAACCCCGGCGAGGTTTGGGGCTTGTTCACTTCCCGTTGCAAGCAGTCACAGGCTGCTGGAAAGCCGTTTTCTTAAGCGAATATTCTGAGAGCCGGTTACGTGTGTTGACGCGGCTGCTCGACACCCTTCTTCACTTTCGAGACCACAGACCTCAGCCTTAAATATCCAAGAAAATACTTAAACGCAATGCAATTTATCCCCACGCTCTCGAATGGAGGCCTCTCGTGGAGAAAGAGATAAAGGTGCTGTCAAATGCAATTTGATGACGCAGACGATTATCTCAATAAGGCGTCGAAGCATGTTGATAAAGCGATCTCTAATCTGGCAGATTACGATAATACTGGTATTTACGATGCGGCTTGGCATGCCAGATCAGAGCTAGAGTGTTTTACCATAATACTAGCCCTGAAGCTCGAAGATGACGTTGAAAAGCCAGAAATGTTGAAACGTGTCAGGGTAAGTTCCAAAGACAGAAAAAAGGACGTGTTGCTCGCCTCTGCCCAGAGTCTTCTGAATAATTCTACTGAGGCGTTTGGCAAGAAAAACTTTGAAGACGCGTTGAAATATAGCTGGAGGGCCAAGGAAATGTTGACGGCACTAATTAGACTGATTAAATCTAAGAGCTGATTTCTTCCTTTTCAAGGAGTGCCTTACAGAAGTTCCGAACGTCTGTCGATAGTTTCGACGGCATCAGGTCCCGTTCCTATAAGAGTTACAGGAAGCCTTAATTCCTCTTCGATTTTTCTAATGAAATCCTTGCCGGTATTTGGCAATTCATCGAAAGTCTGAGAACCTTTGCATTCAGGATAAATAACATCGAGTTTAGTTACCGCCGCTTGCGTAGCACCATTTATGAAAGCCGCTCTTTTGGCTAGCTCAAAATTGAACGGAGCCGAGCGTCTTTTTCGACCGGTAACCGTAGCGACTTCGAACCAGCCTCGCTTCTTCGACTCTTCTTCACTCAGTTCTCCAGGCAACGGTCCACCCCCAACTCGAGTTGTATAAGCTTTGAATACAACGATAACATCTGTAACATTTGTCGGACCGATTCCAAGGTCCGAACAAGCAGCAGCAGCACATACATCTTTGCTTGTACAATAGGGATAGGTCCCGTGAAATAGAGAGATATAGGTTCCTTGACTGCTTTCAACCAGTATTTTTCCATTTTTGCTAAGTGTTTGATTTATCTCTAAGGGAACATCGGTTATCCATCTCTTGAGTTCTGGTACTTCTTTGGCTATTTTTCCGATTCTTTCGACCCGATCTACATTTGCGGGTCCACACCCCGTCCCTGTGCTCCCGATTTTCCCTTTCAGATGATCTGAGGACTTGTCTCTATCGATGTGCTTCTGCTCAATTACACCACATTGCTTATCAATTCCCACACGGTCACTTATACCAGTCAACTCTATTTCTTTAAGAAAGATGTTGGGGTCTACTAGCACACCAGGCCCTATGAGAATCCTAGCATCCTTCGCTATAAAGCCACTCGGTATTTGCCTGAGTTTGTAAGTTTTTCCTTCGTACTGTACTGTATGTCCAGCATTCGTGCCGACACCTGCTCGCGCTACTATATCGGGGTTATCCTTTATGGATAGATGAGATATTATCTTCCCTTTACCCTCGTCACCAAAAAATCCTCCCACAAGAATAGTGCATGGCATAAATTTCACCCCAATTTAGCTAATCGGTTTAGCTTTAAAAGCTATCGGTGATAATTCTTGTTTTCCGGATCTTCGTATTGTGCACTATGCAAGAGATTGTTTGATTCGTTCTTCGATTATGTTCCTGGATCGTTCCTCCAAAACATAGGCGGGGATGTCATACAGCGTTATACGGCCACGTCTTCCTCGTCTTCCTCTCCCTATGGGGCCGACTATCATACCAATAATCCCTAAATCAGACAAAACGGATACATGTTTTCTGAAAGTAGGTTTGGTATGCTTTCTTGTATTGAACTCTTCGCATGCGATCTTGTAATATTCATATGCTTCATCTATTGTTGTAGCAGTAATACTGCGGCGTTTCAGACGTTTTGCTATACCCATTGCGGTGAGAAGCTCATGAGTCTTCAGATTGTAGAAAACGTCAGGTCTGAGCTCAGGATACACATCTCCTTTTACCCTTCTGATCATCTCCGGCGTTATGATGTCCTCAGCCATATAGTCCGCCAATTTTCCGGACAGATGAAGCATTTCAATTCCGTGCCGAGCATTTTCTGTCTTAGAAGCTACTTCCGCTATCATATCAATAACTTCAGAGGAGATGACTTTTGGCTTGAAGGCGAGCTTTGCCCGATAGTCTATGATCTCTAGTAAATCATTTTTGTTATACCCCTTCATGTCAATCTGATCTTGGATATGGCCAGAAAGCTGAGCATCTAACATGGTTTTCCATTCGGTCGGTCGGCTAATTATTATGGTTGAAATACTTGACCGGCCGAAGCCATAAACCTCTGCGGCATGTATCAAGCTCAGAATGGCATCACCGCCAATTATACACGCCTCATCTATCACTAGGAGGAGCCTGGCTTGTTCACTATTGAGGCGCTTTATTAGCATGCTTAGCAGTTCTTCATCCGAAAAACCACGACTAGTTATGTTAAATCTCTCAGTAAGCAAGTTACGTAGAATGGCGGTTTTTGTGCGGAAGGTATAGCAGTTGTAATATGCAAAATATATCGTGACATCGTTTTTCTGTTTGGCCTTCTTGACAAGACGCTCGCCTAGGTATTTAACCATGGCTGTCTTTCCAGTACCTGGACCGCCTATGACTGCTACGTTAACAGCATAAGCCCCTTCTTTTATAAGTAAAGGTTTGAAGTCCCGGCCTATCATAATAATCTCTTTTTCACGTCTCGGTAATTCATCGGGTATGAACTCAGGGAATAACTTGGTTTCACCTTCTTTCTTGAAGACTGATGTCCCAAATAGAGCACGTTCGACTAAATCATTTGCTTCCCTCAAGTCATCCACCATAATCTAGTTTCATAATTCTGTTATTTAACGAATTCGGCTGGGTGTCAAATCTGAAAGATTGGTAGGTTAATATATGTTAGGCCCTTTCATTGAGGTAAGAATACAGCAAACAAAAGACTTTAAGAGGGGTTTGAGTTTCTCACCTTAATGGTGAAAATTGTTGCGTTGTCCAGAATGCGCCGGGGAAATGAAGTTTAATCGCGATACATATCATTACGTTTGTATGAGATGCGGGCTAGCGCTTACTAGAAGTGAGCTTGACAAAGCGAGAGAAAAGCAAAGAGAGCTATACAGGAAAGAAAAAGAAAGAGATGTCGGTAAAGAAAATAGAAAAGATTACCTCAAATGGTGGCTTTCAAGAAAGGAATGAACAAGAATCGGAGAACTCACTCTAGGAACACTCTCAGAAGATCTTGATCCCGTATGAGCCCGGAGAGTCTACCTTCTGCGTTTAACACCGGAACCTGATCAATATCGGATTTTTTCATTTTGGCAGCGCACTCACTAACGGTTACTTGTTCAACGACTGTTATTACGTTGCTGATCATGATCTCATTTATAGGTTTTTGAGGCAGCTTCAGCTCCTTCTTCGTTATGTAAAGAATATCTTCGGTATCCCATGACCAGCCTGTCCCTTCGCTCGTAGCCTGCATACTTGAGACCTTGTTATCAGATATGATCTCACTGTGTGAGAATATGTCAACCTCCGAGACTATGCCGCAGAGTTCACCATTATCGTTCAAAACATGAAGAACTCTCGTTTTTGCAAGATCCATAATGGTATATGCCACAGGTAAGGGCGTCCCATCCCATACTGCAATAACGTTTCTCACAACATAAGGCTTGATTGTCTTCGGAAGATCCATTTTAGGAATCGCTTTCCAGACGACATCCGCAACCGTAACTATACCTACTAAGACATCTCCATCTACCACAGGAATTCTTCTGATTCTATGGTCCAGAAGTACACGAACAACGTCAGCAACAGACATGTCAGGAGTTACAGTAACAGGATTCCTCGACATTAAAAGAGCAATTTGATTTTCATCGGGCTTCTTCAACAAGTCCGTCTTTGTTATCATACCAACAACAGTTCGAGTGCCTTTCTTGACGACGGGTAGTCCATCAAGCTTGTGTTTATTCATTAGGTCTAGGAGTTCGGTTCTTGTACCTGGAACCTCGGCAAATCTGACATCAGGTGTCATTATTTCTTCAACTTTCATCTGAATCACCTCAGTGATTCTCCTTCCGAAATGTGGAGAGGAATTGAGTGGTTCTTAGATCCGTTTTTCCATGCATGCAAATATGTCTGAAGACACACCTCTCTCCGATTTGGAAACGGTTAATGACCGATGCGGGTGGGTAAGATAGGTTGTACAGCCTGACGCTACATGCAGATTACTGGGCTGGGGTTCAGTAAACCACCTCTTGATTTGACGTGGGAATAGAGCAAAGGCGGTAGGAGAGTTGTGGCCTCGTATAGTCATAGACTCCTCCCTCGCGGAAGGAGTAGTTTACTAAGAGCATCCTCCGTAGGTTGGTTAAAGTCATAAAAGGTATCCTCCGAAAAGATTCCACCCCATAATCTATTGATACTACAGTCCTTTAAAATCTTCTGAAATTGGGATTTCCTGGCTCCAGATTACACGTACAAGGAATATTTCCGCATCGCGGACAATAACCAGGGTATTTCTGCTTGGCTGCGCTTTCCAAATCAACGTCAGCAATGTTTGCCAGACCGCATAACCAAGCAAAAACGTCGGCAAATTCTTCCTCAAGCGACTTCCTATCTTTTTTTAAAATAGCATCAGAAAGTTCACCAATCTCTTCAACAAGCCACATAAAGGTTCGCGGTATGCCTCTTCTTAAATCATTCTTTATGTAAATGTCTCTAATCAATTCTTGGAACTGCTTGATCCGCACCTTATTTACCACCAGAGGAATTCTAACAGATCTTAATATATTCGTATGCATCTGTAGAATCATCAAAACAGTAATGCACTTTTTGAAAATCCTTCCTAAACTCCTTTACTTCTTCCTTTATTCTTTCCGGACTTTCTCTGTCAATTACTACCCGCTTCATGAATTCTGCGATTGCATCCATTTCCGATTCTTTCATTCCTATATGCGTGACTTCGCTGGTACCAAGCCTTATTCCGCCTGGGCGCTTATAGTCTCTTCCTTCTCTTACATCCCATGGT
>JBHLPL010000005.1:23364-38664 GCA_048939465.1 Promethearchaeota archaeon
AATAATAATGCTGGCCTTCTCGAGCAGTTGCTCTATCAACATTCCATCGCCATGGTTTGTGATATCTACCAGTATGGTATGAGACTCAGTAAAACCTTTTGATTCTCCAAGAACGTTAAATCCTCGTTCATGTAGCGATTGAGACAAAGCTTTGGCATTCTTGATAATCTGCGTTGTATAAGTATTCCCGTATTCAAGCATCTCTGCGAGTACCACTGCCAAGCCTGCAACATTGTGTAAGTGGTGGTTACTCAGCATTCCGGGAAAAGAAGCTTTCTTGATATATTCTGCATACTTATTCCAAGAAAGAACCAAACCGTGTTGAGGGCCAGGCAATGTTTTGTGCGTGCTCAAAGACACGGAATCGGCACCCTCCCGTAGGGGATCTTGGAACTTGTTGCAGCCAATCAATCCTGCTACATGAGCCGCATCATAGTTGATGAAGGATCCGAATTCATCGGCAATAGGACGGAGCTCCTTCACGGGATGGGGAAATGGGAAAACACTTCCCCCAAACTGGAATAATGTAATATGTTTACCTTTTTTCTCAAGTCTCCTTACTTTCTTAATCGTTTCATCAACGTCGATATTGAGTTCTTCTTCGTTATAAGGAAAATACTGAACCTTTAAGCCGTGCACCTTTCCGGCTGTTCCCCAAAGCTTACTTTTGGCCGAACTTATGTGACCGCCGGTAGGAATGGAAAGCGCCATCATGCGATTACCCGGTTTCGTGAAGGCTGTGTAGATTACGAGATTAGCCACAACGCCGGAAATTGGACGAACGTCAGCAAATTCAGCTTTGAACAGTCTCTTTGCCAGATCCATAGCAATCATTTCTACTTCATCGATGTAGATTGTGCCAGCATATACTCTTTCGCCAGGCCATCCTTCAGCATATCTGTCTCCAAAATCAGTTACTATGGCTTCTCTAACAGCAGGAGAGGCAACATTTTCGCTTGCAATTAGGTTTATTGAACTTTTCATCCATTCATGATGCTTTCGAAGGAGCGAAAAAATCGTGTCATAGATTTCTTTCGAGCTCAATAATTCTTCCTCCACATCGTGTTGATGGACATTTTCTTATTCTTGAATTTAAAAGCATTTGCCAAGTCTCGTAGAGTTCCGTCTATCTTCCCTAAGAAGACTTCATCTGATATGAGGGAAATGAATTGCGGTAGATTTAAATATTCTCTCAAATACTCAAGATTGAGCTCTGTGAATTCGGGCAAAGAAAAAACCCTTTCTAACAAGAGACCAAGCTCCATGTTTTGTGGGAGGTAATAGGACTATGTCCAAGAGAAGGCGTGAAGAGGGTACAGTTCCGATTGCTGGTGCAGGGTTAATTAGATTCTTCCAAGAGGAGTCACGAGGAGTAAAAATAGGCCCCACAGCAGTCATAATACTTTCAATAATGTTGATGGTTGGGGTGGCATTTGCAACACTCCGCAGTGCAGGAATAATCCCCTTCCCGTAAGAATCTTCATTTAACGAATGTACTTAGTTTGGTCTGCTTTGTACTTCTCTTGAAGAAGTAATCATAATCATTTGGGCTATCAGTGATGGGCATCGCGTCTATGCCCAATTTCCTTTTGATATGTCTGGCAAATTGCTTCGTATAGCCGTAAACTGTGTAGACTTCTGAAGGTGAACTCTCAGAAATGTAATCCAGAAGTTGACCAAAGTCAGCATGACTGCTTAGCACAAACGCTTCGTTCAACTCTCTCGTCTTGAAACGAGTTCCCCATCCGGTCACAGCTGCAGAGGATATTTCCCTGTCCTTTAGAGATGGAAGTGTTCTTAGAGAAGGTACTATACATACACACTCACCGCCCAGAAGAATTTCTTTTCCCTCCTCATCTGAAAAACTCTTGTAATTGAGTCTAATTCCACTTTCTGCGTATACATCACTTATTTCCTTGATTACGGGATGAACCACAACAGGAATGCTCGTATATTCGTTCATAATTTTGATTACTTCTTGTCCTTTTCCTAGAGGATAAACACAAAAAACAGGCATCTTTTGTTTGCAGACTCTCTTGGCGCTCCATTCTGCCATTTCTAAGTAAACATCCTCACGAGGGGGAAAAGTGTACATAGGAGAGCCGTACGTTGATTCAATAATCAGAATATCGCTATCCAATATTTCAGCCCTAGAAAGCGTAAGAGATTCCACAACGTTTATGTCAGAAGTGAAAACCAGAGTCTCTTCTCCATCGTCTATTTTGACTTGAGCAGAACCAAGCACATGTCCAGCGTCGTGGAATGATATCTTGAGATTACCGAAAGATACATCCTTACCATACTTGACTACATCACTGTTGAAAATCCTTTTCTTGGTTCTCGTCTGAAATATCTTCATAGTCTCTGAAGTAGCAAGCTTCCTTGAGGGGTTTAGGAATCCGTGAACGTGATCAAAGTGAGCATGTGAGACAGTTATGAGATCCGCATCTATTTTGGAGTTGCGTGGATCTAAAGCTATTCGGTGTCTCCCTAAATCAAGACACGTACCGCCGCTCCAGATTGGACGAAGCAGATTCAATTCCCCCTAAGTTATCATCGTTGGAACATCATTCCTATTATTACTAACTTATATTCAGTCCTTCTTTTAATTTTCCCAGTTCACTCTCGGATAGCTTCTCGACAGTTACACGAGAGGAATCTTCGGCGACTATTGCGCTGTTTCCGAGGGGGTCCTCAACTATTAAAGTGAAGGCACGTTTGCCCTCTATGGCCTCATCAATAATATTGGCAACTCTAGTGGCGCGTTCCTTTTTGGAAGGTTCCTCAGAAAATCGTTTCGCCATCTCTACTGCATCTTTAAACCTATAAAGAATGCCTTCTATGTTTGATATAAAGGCCTGTGCGACTGTTCCTGGTTCCATTGATATGCCAAATTCGGGTATTCTTATTGCGCCAGTGTTACTGCGAATAACCTTGATGGTGAGGTCATCAACTCCGCCTACTTTAACCGAGTGCCTGCTGGGTTCTCTTGCATCTAAGATTAAGATGTTGTTCTGTTTGAAAAGGCAACTTGGGCACCTTACAGTTGTTATCAAAACCGAGCCAAAATGAGGTATGCTAACCTGCTCAGTGAGATACACCAAATCCTTTTGCTTGCATACAGGACATAACATCCTGCCAGAGAATTCAGCCATTGAGATCCCTCGAGTTAGTTAAACCAAAATCAGTGCCAAGCTAACCATCTAGCTTGACCCGCTTCTTTTTCACAGGCTCAACCAAACCAGTAATACCTATGAATACTGGTCCTCGAATATCAATCTTGTTGTTTTTTGACATTATGTAGCGTCGTATCGATTTATCTACGTCTATGTTGATATCTGAAGGTTGCTTGGATATCCTTATCCTGATTTTAACCTCTCCTTCGCCTTTTTCGATCAGATCCTCCAACCCTTTTGCTGCAACCGCCGCAATCGAATCCAGATATCGAATTCCAGTGTCGAAGCCCCTCTCTGAAATCTCCCTATCAGGAATAATCCCGATAATACTCCCATTAAGTACCCATAATTGGTTTAAAGCAGCGGGTCCAAGGAGTTTTACCCCTGGATCAGTTTCCCAGACCGTTACCCGAACGTTTTTTTCCTTGACTTCACCCTTCCAGGCGATGAATTCTGCCGGGGTCGGCATATCCTTGTTTTCTTCAGCCACTCTGACAATGCTTTTCATAATTTCTTTTCCAATTTTTGATACAGGTTTGTCCTTTATTTTCACGCCTTTCGCGATTTCTTCGTCTGAGTACTCAACCTCTTTGTAGAAATAGGGGTACACAAGCCTTCTGATATCCTCTTCTCCCGTTTGGATCATTACGCAACGCTCCACACCAAATCCAGCGTTCAGAACAGGGTATTCTATGCCAAACTTTGCAAGAGAAATCGGGCTATAAAATCCTCCATCTCCTAATTCAATCCAATCTTTCGCTGTGGGGTGACGTACAAAAATCTCGAATTCTGTGCCAGGAGCATAGTACTTCGAAGTTGTTTTCTTCATTTCAAATCTTACAGTTTTAAACCCTAGTCTGTTAAGAACCATTTCAGCTATTTGCATACCATCCGTCAAAGAAAGCTCATCTGCAAGAACTACATAGGAGACCGTATAAGAGGAGTAAAGGTGTGTTTGATCGAGTCTTTGCTCTCTACGGAATTTTTCCCCGACTGTGAAGAGTTGAATAGGAAGCAGAGATTTATGTTTAACCTCAGCGAGAACGGGAAACCACAATGCGGTCATGTGAGACCTTAGCGTTTGATCAGTAGGTTTAGGCCTTAACTTTTTGAATTCTACAAAAACCGAGTCGATCATGTTAGCGGCTTGTTCTTCGCTTATTCCAAGTCTTAACACCAATATTTCTATCAGATCATCAGCGTTTATTTCTCCGGTTTTATATTCTCTCAGTACACTCTTCAATTCTTCTGTTTTGTCAAAATCAGGAATGATTCTTCGGATTTCTTCCATTTTCCTTTTACCAAGACCTATGTCGGCGCGAGGAAGGGTCGCCAGATAAAAGACCCGATCAAGTATTACTGCCGCCTCAGGTCCGTATTCCTTGTAAACCTCTTCCTCTCTGACAATTGTCGGCAAAATCACTTCTTCAAAACCTAACCCAGTAAGTACTTTCCTGGCCTCTTGGATGAAATCTAATACCGGATGTGTCTTACCGCCCTTCCTTAATTTAAAATCCCCTTTCTTGCCTTCTAATATCTTAGCGGTTTCTATCCATGCCTTTTCATAATCCTCTTCAGCTTTTCTGAGGATTTCATGAATATTAAATTTGGTCATCCTACTGTTCCTCTTTGTGGTCCGAATCAGTTACTGACAGAAATGGATCACAAACGTGTTAATTCATCTTTCCTTACCATATTTCATCATTTCTTGTGATAGTTTCTTCATTTCCTTGATTAGTTTTTCACGTTGAATTGCATTCATAACGTCTCCTCGAGTTTTTTCGAGCAGGGCTCTAGCAATATCGCATTTGCGTCTCAGTCCAGGAACTAACGATTTAGGATACTCGATTGAAGACAATACCGCATATATCTCCTCCATGAGATCCAAAGCGTGTTCAGCATTTTTGACATTTTCTTTGCGAATTGCATTTAAGCTGTGCCTACGCAGCTCGCCAACCAAATCGCCAATACCTAATAGATAACTCCGATATGGTACCTCTAGTTCTTCAGGCGATAGGAAGACATCGCCTTTTAGCAGGGAAACTAATATTCTTGCCTCGGTATATTCTTGATAAGCGGTCATCATTAGATTTGAATAGTGGAGCTTAGGATACTTCATAAGAGCTTCACGAATTTCATTCAATATTTTCTTTGCATTAGAGTTCTTTTCGGTGGCTTCTTCGAATTCAAATCTGTGAGCGGCACTGACTGCTTCCCCGGATAAACGTATTGATTTCCTTATGCCTTCTAGAGCTTCTGTTTTTATCTTATCCTCCTCTTCCAAGATCGTTCTTATCCTTTCTGTGATTTCATTCAAATTCAAAATAATCCACCTCTTCCTAGGCTACTTTTATAGATTCCTTCAACCGGCTCAGGAGAACTACTCTACTTTCAATACTCTCGTTAATGATTTCATAACTAGATTCTTCGCAGATTCTTTCTGCGAAGTTCTTTACTGTATCATGTCTTGGCATGTTCTTTGAGATCATCCTAAGCTGCGCCCCACCGATAAACATCGCCGCCTTGACTTCAACATATGTGCAGTTGGACATATCTATGAGTCTAGCGTATCCTTTGGGATCAATCATGTTATATCCCTCCACCATTGTTAATCTTAGCACGGTCGGACAGCTGAAAGCAGGAAGCAATTCGATTGTTTCAATTAGTCTCTCCCAACCATCTCGAAGAAGTGATCTACATACTCTTTTATGAGTGGCTCTATTCGGCGCACTCACTGATACATAAAGTTGTGTTGGTTCTGATAGATTTCCTAACCGTTTTGGCAGGATGCCATTTGTTACTACAAAGGCCGTAAAACCCCTCCTTCTAATAATCTCAACCATTTCACTTAAGCGAGAGTATAGTAGCGGTTCTCCAGACAGACTTATTGCAAAGTGCCGAGGTTCCATTGCCTCATTCCATTTCTCCCAACTCACTCGTGCGTGAGAGAGTGGTTTATAACCTGTGAGGATTCGTCTTTGCTCGAGAATGCATTCATCGATTATTGTTTCGGGATCATCGGCCTTTCCGTGCATTAATGCCATCTGATTCCAATTAAGCTTGTAATCTCCTGGCATTATGCGCCAACAATAGATACATTGGTTAGTGCACCAGATAACACTGGGGGTACACTGGACGCATCTATGGCTTTCTATGCCATAGAACTTATGTTTATAGCAATACTCGCCTTTAACCAAGCTATTATGAAGCCATCTGCACTTCTTGATAGCACTATGTTGACCCACCAAGTGGTACTTTTGTCGTCTCAAAATTGTCTTAACATCATCTGGTACCACAACTTCACGAGATTTGCTTATTTCCAACATAGGAGAGACCTTCTTAGAGACATTGCAGATATCGAAAATCAAACAGAATTCAAGTAATGAAGTCGTTTGTTAGGGATTTCGTGTATTAACTGACCCGATTCTCTGAGGCCCAAATCTCCTCAACGCTCAATCCTTGTGCGATTCCTGAGAAAGATCGCCCGACTCTTCAGAAGACTCTGAAGTGGTCGGAGCAGTTTGCGACTCTGCTTCAGTACTTGCCTGATAGTTGTCTACGATTGAGAGACGGATCAAAAATGAATCCTGCCAAATCCCCGTAGACATCTACCGCTTCTGATAAGCGATGAATGGCCAATTTTCTCTCAACACCGCAATTACTGCAACGAATATCAGCTACCCCTTGAACCCTAAACAACTCCACACGAACTGCCTGTTTTCCACAAGCAGGACATGTAAAGATTGAGGGGATAGTGGGTTTAGGTCTAGTCACGATTTTCTTCCTTCGTCTGCGCCCCATACATAGTCCTCCATGAATGGTTCTTTATTTGAAATACTAATCTTCCCTGACCGAGGGTTATATTATTGAGAGCTCTTTATCCTTCTAATTAATCTTTTCGCTTCCCTTTTGGGAGACGGTTTTTGAATTGCAGTAACGTTGAATTCGAGCTCTTGTGTGAATTCGTTATGAACAACTCTTCCCGATAGGATAAGTGTTTCTCCAGTGAGATCTTGAAGCTTTTGCCAAAGATCTTCATTTTGTTCCTCCTCTAATTTGAGGGCCTCTTCTGCATCAATCCCGACCAATTGTTCTGCGACTTCTCCCATGAAATTAGCCCGGATAGTGCTACTACCATCATCTAATGTTGTGCTTGCAACCATTCGAGGAAGAGTCTTCTCCACAGGACCACATTTCGGACATTCAATTCCTTCCGATGTCATCGACGCCTTCTTAAAGCAATTTGGACAAGCATTGTACACGAGGTTCTTTCTATAAATCTGAACAATAGTAGCCATCACCTTAGAAACGTCCCGTTCTGAGAGTTCCGCTATTTTCTTCCGTGGTAATTCGGCTTTTATCCCTTTAGAAACCTCAATTTTTGGAATCTTAAGACCCTTGGGGTTTATTTCAACTTCAGCCAATCTGCCTAAATGAAGTTCTATTCTTTCACCTAAACCAACTCGGGTGTACGCGTTCTTTATAAGAAGTACGTCATCCTTTTTGGCAGGAGTGATCTTCTTGGTGAGCGTGTCCCATGCAACAACGCGTATGCTACCTGTCTCGTCTGCTATTGTGAGACTGAGTAATTGACCAGTGCTCCCGTCACCTCGATTGAAATCCCGCATATCTGAAACGTCTATTACTCTTCCTTTAGTAGCAACACTACTAAGATCTGGTTTCAACTCATCAATGGGCGTGATTTCCAACTCCTTTGGCAGGATTGAGGGCTCATCCTTAGGATTAATTTTAATTCCGCCTTGTCGGCCAACGTTAAGTGTTAGTCCAAAGGGTCCTGAACGAGCGTATCCCCTTTCAACTAAAATTGTGTCTCCCGAGTTTATATCATCTGCAGAATCAGCATGATCACCCCATAAAACCATACTGATGGCAGCCGAATCGTCTTGTATGATGATTGTCGCCATCCTTCCCTCGGTTCCATCTCTCCTAGTAAAATCTCTGATTTCGCCTATCGATAGTACTCTTGCAAGTACACTCACATCAAACATACCAGGAGTTAGTTGAGAAATCTTGACTCTGCCACCAGCCTCAACCCTTGGCAGTTCTACATCAAGTTCTGGATTGATTGAGATCTGGGTATTAATCCCTGCATGCAGTTCTGCTTCCCCCCCTCTCCCCTCTCTAGTATACCCTCTTTCGATTTCCAGGATGTCACCAGCTTGTACCTCGGAAACAACATCAGCTTTGTCGTTCCAAAAGACAGCCCTGATTGTTCCAGTCTTATCAGCAATAATAAGGCTCAACACTTTTCCTTCGGTTCCATCTTTTCTTTGAAACGTTGAGGATGAAAAAACGCGTTTCACCACTCCTACTAGGTTGATATCAAACATATCAGGCCCTAATTCAGCGATATTGACTCTTTTCACGGAAACCTCAGGATATTCTTCGGAAGACACGTCCTTGGCATACGATACGTCACTATATCGACCAAGATTTAGTTCTAGTTGTTCACCTAATCCCTCTCGCGTATAACCTTTCAATATTTTAATTATTTGACCCTTACGTATTTTACCGTCAATGATCTTTTCAGCATGCTTATCCCAAAAAACTACCCTGATTTTTCCACTATTATCTGCCAATATTATGTTTGTGACGATGCCTTTTTGCCCGTCGCTTCTGGTGAATTCTCGAACTGGATGGATCTCCAAAACCCTTCCGGTTATAGAAACGTTATTCATACCTGTAACGAGGTCTGCAATCCTTAGTTTGCCTTCTTCGTAAGCCACACCTTCAAAGACATCGACGCCTAGTTCTTTAGCAATAATACAAGCCGCTCCCTCATCAGTTATTAATCCTCCAAGTTCATCTTTCTTCTTGCTAACGCGGTCTAATACCTTCTTTCTAGTGAGTTTGCTTCTCCTGACAATTTTGCCCACTATTTCTTCCAGCGTTAAATTCAAGATCCTTCCCCAATCTCTCTTCGAGTTTTGACCATATAAACGTCTCACTAACAGTATGACAGACGGAGTGAGAAAGCCTGTTTAGATATCTAATACGTATTGCAGTGTGATCTTCTCATGTTCTTGTCCTATCTCCATCTGGGCATATGTCGGCGCTTTGACCTCGGTTTTCTGGACGTGACGCTGAGGATCAAACTTCTCGCCCCATGCTTCACAATCAAGTGAACACCTAGGTACTTCTTTTATCCTGACCTTGAATTCAGTAAAGGCAATTCGCTCAGCATCAAAGATATAAATTAACTCATCCAAGTAGTCATATAGGAGCGACTGCAAATCCTCCGCTTCGAGCTTGAATGTGTATTTTATCTTAGACTTTAGTTCAGAGATGTCGGTCATTATCTCAAAAAGCGCTCTTCCCGCTTGTTCGAACGCCTCATCGATTGTCCTTCCCCACGCCCGGATTAAGATATCTGCCGTATGTTCCAAGAAGGTGAAACCGTTGCCCATAGTTGTATACCGTCCCACAATCATTTTTGCCTTGTCATTCAACCCTGCTCCCGAGAGAAACTATCCGATCAGGGACAATTAGAGAGACATTATCCCCGTCCACAGCAGCCAGCAACATGCCATTGCTGATCAGTCCGAAGATTCTGGCAGGTTTAAGATTTGTCAGAACCACTATATGTTTTCCTATAAGTTCCTCAGATTCATAATAGCCTGCTAATCCAGCAACTAGTTGTGTAGGCTTTTCTTTGCCCACATCGACCTCCATGCGTATCAGATTTTTTGAACCTTTGACGCGTTCAGCATTCAAGATTTTACCAGTCCGAATATCCATCTTCTTGAATTCATTTATTGTTATAATGATGATTCCCTCCTTTTGCAGCCAGTCAGTATTACTTCAACAAATTTCCTGACTCTGCATAGTCAGTACTCCTTTATAGAGACAAGAAAGATGAATAAAAAAGTATTCTCTGCTATACTCCATTGAATATAAAATTACGGTTAAACATTAGAGTCTATCAGGGTTAGGCCCAGAGTATGAGTAGAGATTATTGACCATCCATTGAAACAGAATTAGAGAACTGTGCTCCCCAACATGAAAAGAAGCTGTTCCTAGACGTGAATCCTAACTACCAATGGGTGTCAGGTCTTTTATCAATTCCTTTATTATTTTCGCCGCGTCCTTCATCTCAAATAGAATTATCCCAAGCTTTGAACCTGACGGTGCTAAAGCCACAAGGACTGAGGGGCCGCACTCACTCATTACGGCAAAACCATCTTTGCCGTTTACAATCACCTGATCTATGTCTCCTCGTTCTAAAACAGAGCCCACTCTGCTACCCAAACCTAACATCATTCCTGCCATCGCAGAAATGCCAAACTCGTCAATATCCTTAGGTAAGGCACTCGCCATTACCAATCCATCTCGCGACACAAGAGCGCTTGCATCAATATCGCTTCTTTTTTCTAAATCCTCTAGTACACGTTCTAGTTTCTTTCTCAAAGGCACGACCTTTTCAGGCATTCCACAACTCCCCCACAGGCCGATTGAGCAACTTCTTTCGTCTTATGATCTTCAACAATTCAATTAGTGCTCTATCCACTCCCTCCCTATTTATGGCCGATACCTCGTGGATTTCTACCTCACTTATCCTCAATATTCGCCTTATTTCTTCTGCTCTCAATGCTTGCGGTACGTCTTGCTTGTTTGCTACAATAACGGTGGGAACACTTCTCCCCAATGCTACGTTTACTTCTTCTAGGAGAGCTAACGTATAGCCTACCTGACCTGGTCTCGTGCTGTCGACTACAAAAAGAACTCCATCACTCCCTCGAGATATTGCGGACCTTACATCCTTAAACCACATTTGACCGGGACTACCAAAGAGAAAAACGTTCCACGCTTCCCAGCCATAAACATACGGACCGGGAGTTCGACTTTTGAACGATCTGATATCATACAGTCTGTCTTTCTTGCCATGGAGCCATACCAGTTTTCCTAGATCAAAACCCACTGTGGTCGAATACTCTCCCCACTCTTCACTATATCCCTCGCGCTCCATACTACATGCATTAGGATCAAGCGAGTGAATTATTGTAGTTTTTCCAGCTTGAAAGGGACCTACGACGAAAATCTTTATTTGGCGTTCGCGTATCAATTCTAGGGTATCCATATCAGATTCACATCCTTCTGCAAATGAACACACCTTCTTCGAAGGTAGGACGAATTTCGGGTTCTTGATTAGTGCGGGATTTCTGTCGATGATAAGCTCTCGGCAGCCCGAAAGCCGATCCAGTACCCTTCGACGAGCAGAATCGGGCTTAGCTCTTTCAGACACGGTGTTGAGCAGTTCTGCCGGAGAGGACGGGTTGGTATGCGCATCCCAAGGTTATTGTAGCCCGGATAGGTAGCTCCGTTCTCGGAACTGAATCCAGTTTAGACTTGTTTTGCTACCACCATTACAAGCCTTCGACCTCACTCACCGGCTCCTGGCTTTCC
Source organism: Promethearchaeota archaeon (assembly GCA_048939465.1). Taxonomy (GTDB): domain Archaea; phylum Asgardarchaeota; class Odinarchaeia; order Odinarchaeales; family JBHLKK01; genus JBHLKK01. Next base: position 34,965 of record JBHLPL010000005.1, read on the forward strand.
GGCGATTCTTTCTCAAGATATTGTTCTCTCGTTTGCTTTTATTCTCCACCTTTCACAAATCCATCAGAATTCAGCAACTCTGTGTTCAGCAAATTCCGAACAGCGAGTTTGAAATCCTTTTAAATGTTCGCAGCAATCTACTATTGTTCCAAACAGTCGAGGAGGTCTCAGTCATTAAATCGAGTCCTGAAACAGTAATAGACCTTGACGATGAGGTAATTCATCACGATATCCTGGTCATAGGAGGCGGTTTGGCCGGCCCGGGATATGCCTTGGAGTCGTCTAAGTACGCGGATACAGCAGTGGCAACAAAAGTTCATCACCTGCGATCCCACTCAGTGGCAGCCCAAGGAGGCGTGAACGCAGCTCTTTCCGCGAATGACAGTTGGGAAAAACATGCATTTGACACAATCAAGGGGGGCGACTACCTATGCGATCGGAATGCAGTAAGGATTCTAACCGAGCTTGCACCAAGTCTTGCCATCACTCTCATGAGGCAAAGATCAAGCGAAAATAGGGGAGATGAGAAGATTGAGAAAAAGGGTTGAAAAAGATTCATTGGGCGAAAGAGAAGTTCCCTATGATGTCTATTATGGTATCCAGACTTTAAGAGCCTTAGAGAATTTTCCAGTTACAGGCTATAGACCTCACCCCAATTTCATAAAGGCCTACGTAATGATAAAGAAGGCCGCCGCCCTAGCCAATATTAAGCTAGAGGTACTGAAAAAGGACATAGGGGAAGCAATCCTGAAGGCGTGCGATGAGATACTCTCGGAAAACCTCATCGATCAATTTGTTGTGGATGTTTTCCAAGCAGGAGCCGGGACTTCTTTCAATATGAATGTAAATGAGGTAATTGCCAATCGGGCCTTAGAAATACTGGGCCGAGAAAAAGGTAGATACGATATAATAAGCCCGAATGACCACGTAAATAGAAGTCAGTCAACGAATGATACTTTTCCTACGGCCTCTCATGTGGCGATCCTGATTTCCTTAGATAAGCTTGCGTCAGCTCTAGTTCATCTTCAAGATACATTCGAGTCAAAAGCCGAAGAGTTTAAATCAGTTCTAAAATCTGGAAGGACCCACCTTCAAGACGCGGTGCCCCTAACCTTGGGTCAAGAATTCAAAGCATATGCAACGGCAATCAAAAGGCAGATTTCACACATAAATGAACGGAAAAAAGATATTGAAGAAATAGCTTTGGGCGGGACTGCTGTGGGTGTTGGTACAAATGCGCCAAAAGGATACCAAGATGAGGTCGTCCAGAGACTAGTAGAAATCTCCAATTTGAGTGTCAAAAAACCCTTGGATCTAAGAGAAGCTCTTCAGAGTCACGCCAAAATGGCTGCATTTTCCAGCTCTCTTAGGGAACTTTCACTTGAATTGATAAGGATTGCAAACGATTTAAGGCTTTTAGACTCCGGACCGGCTTCAGGAATCAATGAAATAAAGCTCCCTGCCGTTCAGCCAGGCTCCTCCATAATGCCCGGAAAGGTCAACCCAGTCATGGCTGAGTGCTTGAATATGATATGTTTCCAAATCGTTGGAAATGATTTGGCCGTAAGTATGGCTGTGCAAGCAGGCCAAATAGATCTGAATGTGATGACGCCTGTTATTATCCACAATATCCTGCAATCTATGACTATGCTTTCAAATTATCTTCCTGTTTTTGCCGACAAATGTATTAAAGGAATTAAAGTCAACATAGAAGGAACCACAGAAACACTGCACAAGAATGCAGCCATCGCCACACTCTTGACGCCCTACATTGGCTACCTAGAAGCGGCCAAAATTGTCAAAGAATCATTAATAACTGGAAAGGCCATCGTGGAGTTGGTCCAAGAAAAAGGATTGCTTTCGCCGGACAAAATAAAAAAGATATTTGATTTTAGAAAATATCTCGAAGATTAACACAGTCGACGTATTACCAAGAGGAAAAATAGTGTAGTTGGCGAACCCCCCCATCTTATTTTGATTGGAGCCCCGGGAGGGATTCGAACCCTCGACGTCTGCTTCTAGGTCATTTTGGCTTTTGAATCAACAGCTCTCTTGAGCTAAAGGTCATGTTTAGCCTTACGAGGCTGCCGCTCCACCGGGCTGAGCTACCGGGGCTTCTATCTCTTCTAAAATAATATGTTAAGACTTAAAGGTTTTGTATAGCATCTTAGAATTACCCATCAAAAAAAGGTGTATTGAATTGAGCAATGATCCAAGACAGATTGGCGAGGTCGGAGAAAGGAAACTCATTGATATGATCATGTCTGTTCTGAAGCCTTCATCCTCAAACTTGCTTCCCCATCCAGACGATGCAGCGGCGGTAAGAATGGGGAAAATCGTTGTCGTTCTTAAGACGGATACTTTTGTCGGAAGTACGGACATGCCGCCCCAGATGACATTATCACAAGCGGGCTGGAAATCAGTAATAATGAATGTTAGCGATCTGGCAGCAAAAGGTGTAAAACCGAAATATTTCCTTACATCGTTATGTGTTCCAAGCACTTCTACGGTTAATGACGTTCTAGAGATCGCCAAGGGAATCAATGCGGCAACATCAGCCTACAACATTGAGGTTCTAGGTGGAGATACTAACGAATCGAGAGATATTGTTATAACTGGTACACTCGTTGGCGAGGCAGAGGAAGATGAACTTATGTCTCGTAGAGGGGTTAAACCTGACGATCTCTTAGCAGTGACTGGAGCCTTCGGTTATACAGGAGCTGGGCTATCCGCTTTGTTAAAAGGATTTGATATCCCCCAAAAGATCAGGAACCCCATTTTGAGTGCTGTTCTAAAACCAAGAGCACGTCTAGCTGAAGGTTTAGCATTAGCGCGTTCTCACTCAGTTTCGTCATGCATAGATTCATCGGATGGGTTGCTCGCAAGTCTAAGTGAATTGATGAAAGTCAATGAAGTAGGATTCCTAATTGAGGATTTGCCTGCAGGAAACGAAGTTGTTGAATTTGCAGAGATTTTCAAGGAGAATCTGGAGGATCTTGTACTCTCCGCAGGGGAGGAATACGAGCTTGTCTTTACGTTTCCTCCATCAAGTTTGAGTAGAGTGAAGGGGGCTGTCAGTAGTGCTGGCGGGGTATTTCGGGTAATCGGCAAAGCAATTGAAGAAAAAAGAATTTTCTTGAGAAGAAACGGAAACATAACAGAAATGCAGCCAAAGGGATATGAGCATTTTAAGTCATCTAGACATCAATAGCTTCAATATAATACGTCAAAAATGGTTCAATGAGATGAAAATGTTTTATAAGAAAAAACTTGTCAAGAAAAACTGGAGGATAGCAAGGGTCTTCCAAAGACAGCGAAACTGAAACCCAAATTTCCTTGTTATCGGGCACTAAAAAAGATGGGTCCTGAACTGGGGGATAGTATTGTCCTAACACGCCCACTGAAGGCGGACGCGATTATGAAGAAGGTGCTCAAAGGTAGGCTCATCACTTTGAAAAGGAAGGACACACAATCGTTAACAAGGGCAGGAGACTATTTATTAAGGACTTAGAAAAAACTAGTCAAAGTGTGGCTCGCGAGCTAGTTGCTGAAAAGGCTGGTCTTTCCTGATGGGAAGGCACTAAAGCGCTAAGATTTTTTCTCTGCAGGATATTGATGAAGGGGTGGAAAATCGTCAGGAAACTGTGAAAAGGTCATGAAAAGCAGATGTAGAATCATTCTGTAATGCGCGCGTGCAGTC
>JBHLPL010000061.1:0-11624 GCA_048939465.1 Promethearchaeota archaeon
GGAGTATAAGGAAGAACTTGAAAAGAAAGCGTTTGAAATTCTTCATAGTATTCCTTCTCATCTCCGTGGAGGACGTAATCCCTATATTTTTGCGGCTGCAACCATCTATACTGCTGACCAGAAACTTGCCAGGGAGACGGGAAAAATGTACATACTGACTCAGAAAATCATAGCAGAGATAACAAAAGTTGCAGAATATAGTATTCGTGATCACTTTTGCTCCCTATTAAAACCGAGGATAATTCAATGATCTGCAAAGATCATCAAAACCCCCTCTATTTTTAACACCCAAAAGATGTGGTACCCTTGTTATCTACCTACCTAAAGCTTAAATACTGCAAAACTTTACTCAAAACGTCAAAAGACTTTCAGCTAGGCGAGGTAATGCCTTTGGGCAAAGTGAGAACAGAAGTCGTAAAACGATATGCACATGAAATCCTTAGCTCATACCCTGAGCGTTTCACAACTGATTTCGAGAGCAATAAGCAGAAACTCGTCTTGATTGCAGAAATCAAGTCCAAACGTCTTCGGAATCGAATCGTAGGTTATATAACACATCTGGTCAAAATCAAAGAGACTCAAATCGGAGTCGTTGAATGAAAAATGCAACATCTTTTTTAGGTAAATGCTTTTTAAGATTAATTTGAATTCGCTCCGGTGGTGTAGTCCGGTCAATCATCAGGGGCTCAAGGCTGGAAAAAAAGCCTGCCCAATCGCCCCCTGGACCCGGGAAATTAACCAAAAAGTAAATCTGGTTAATTCGGGAATTCAAATCCCGGCCGGAGCACCATAATTTGAAAAATGAACATTATGAAAAGATTTGTGAAAAAGAATATCGAAGACCCTCTTAGAAAGGCAAGAGATTTGCTATGGTTTCCATCAGTGAATTGATAGAATCGCCAGCCCATCCAAGTATACCTAGTATGACCGTAACCAATATCGCTATTGCAAGTATAGAGAGACCTATGATAAGCCCCTCCTCTACGAGTGGCCCAGCTTCATCATTCTTGAAGAACTCCTTCAATTTGCGCAGCAGTCTTTTCATCAACATTCCCCTATTCTATGTTCCTTTACCGAATTATTTAAACTCCCAACAAGACGCCCTACAACAGGAAAGTAAGAAATTCGTGGGCAATTAGATAAACAACCAAGTAGATCGTTAATGACAATACCACATGCAGTTCGATCTTCTTCATCTTTAACATCCTCATGTTTGCATATGTTGTCAGCAAACCAACTGCTCCAAATGTTATTAGAATGTACAGCTGATCAAAAGACAATATCTGCGTTAGATTGTATGTCGCAACCTCGCCGCTTAGAATGCTTAGCATTGAGAACCAAGGAGCCAGTGTCGTTATTATGCCAAAAATGCACGAAGAGACGATTACCAGAAACCTCAGTTTGAACTCTTGTGCACGAATAATGCTTTCTCTTTGAGCAACTAGTTGTTGATTTTCCCTTAGGTGAGTAACGATTGAGATTATTCGTTCACCTGAAACATACGCATCCTTTTGTATGGATCTAACGACAATTCTGAGTAACCGCCTTGATTGAGGATTTACCAGAGTTTTCTCTAGCATCTGACATGCTTCACCAAGAGAAAGACCCTTTTCATACATTTTGGCCACAAATTCACCCAATATCTGCTTCAACGGACCGTTATACTGTCTTGAAGTCTCTCTGAATGCTTTCTCGGGACTCATCTTCCTCAGTAGCTTTTCTCCGAAAATAGCTAGAAAGTTGCCTAATTCTGTCATCTCCATTTTCGAATAATTATCTGTAGCCTTTCTTGTATTCTTTTTCAATACTACTGTCCTCCCAGCAATCTCGTTTTGGTTCTCAACAGCATTCTATTGAGCGTGACGAGAAGAATTGCTTGTATGGGAATTAGTGAAAACATAAAAACAGTGTTACCAAATCCCCACATAACAAGTCCCAGGCCTAATATGATCGGAAAGAAGATTCCTATGCCGACAAGTATCATGATTCTGCTTTCCACTTGCATCGTGAATTTGCTGTATTCCGATTGAATCTCCCATTGAGAATAGCTTGATAATTGCTTCAGCAATTTGCCTGAAACACTCTTAGTTGCAATGAATGTGATTAAATAGTCTCTTAATAGTTTGGAAGGCTGGGATAGGGCAAACTCAGTAATTAATTGCTCTGGGGGTTCCCCATGGTTTATCCGACATATCATTTCCTTGAATCGTGAAGACACATATGGATAGTTGCCCTCAGCTATGAATCGAACGGCATCGAAAATCGATCCAGTGGCACTTACTGTCATGAGAAACTCTTCTATGATCAATTCTGAGTATTTTGCGATTGCAAGTTGTTCTTCCCGATATTTCCTTGGAAGAAGGCCTAAAAAATAACTATACCCTAAGAAAAACACAAATGGCATCAGAGATAAAGCGACGATCCAGTTAAAACACCCTACGATGGGTACCATAGCTGCAACAATCATACTTCCAAAGCCGATTGCTCCTGAGGATATTTCTCCTGGAGTCAGCTTTAGTTTCTTATAGTAATACTCGGCAGGAATGCTTAGTCTTTGAGGAGCTAGACGCTGTCCGAGGGTCTTTGCTGGCTCAAAAGATGAGAAGAACCTACATATTTTGCTGAATCTATTCACGAAACATCCTCCTCGATTTTTTCTAGGATCAGCTTTTTCAAGAAAGACCAGTTTATTTCACCGTGCTCTTGCAGGCCTTGTCTTAAAGAATATAAGCAATTGAAAATTCGTACGTTTTCATCAACGTTGAAGACACTCTTCTCTTTCATGACTCTGAAGATTTCAGAATATGTATTGATCTCTCGAGTAAAATCTTCTGGAGTGATGTTCTCATACTGCTTTATTTTCTGTACAGTTGGTGAGTCAAACAATCCAATTTTTGGCTCAATCTTGTCTAGTGCTGGATTCCAACGGTATATGTCTACCAATTCTATTTTTGGAGTCTTTGAAAGGTCGGTGTTTCTACCAGCGTCAATTTCGCAAACGCGAACCAACCTACGCTTTGGCTCTCCGACTGATGTAAACCTCTTGACATGGAGTAACAAATCGAGTTCGCCAAAACAGACAGAGGGGATTTTATGGTGGACGTTCCATCTTATCAATAGGTCCTCAGGAGACATGGCATGGCACGTCTGAAGGCCAGTAAGACCTGTAGAGATTGCACGAAACATTGCGGCCGAATCTTCTGGTGTCTGGATTTCTGAGATGAGAACCCAATCGGGAGATCGATGCAGTAGTTTTGTTATCTCTCTTGCTTTCCCTCCAGGGTTATCTTCTCCTTCAAATGGTTTTACCTGAAAGCGTACTTGGTGTTTACCATAATCTGTTTGTGATATGCTTTCTATAACGTCCTCAACCGTTATTTTTCGCCATGAAGATGGAGTGAGCATGTCGATTGCATTTATTAAAGTAGTTTTACCAGCTCCTGGTCTGCCCAAAATCGTCATATTCCTTCTTCTTATGAGGCAAAAATATAGATAGGAAGCTGCTTCTTCTGTTAATGTGGAATTGGCTATGAGTTCAGATAGTGTGAAATGTCTTTTTCTAAGTTTTCGTATGTCCAGATGAAAGCCATCTGCGGCAAGGGGACCTATATCTACAGAGGCACGGATGTGAAAGCGTTTTGAGACAATCTCTGTTTTGAGTGATGGACTTAGCTCATCAAGCCTTAGTCCGCTTTTGGCCCGAAAATGTGTAACAAGCCTCTTTCTGTCCTCTTCTGACAAATAAATCGGAGTATTACATCTTCCCCACTTCCTATGATCTAGATAGACCGCAGAGTCGGGTGTATCCACATAAAACTCTTCTATTTTTTCATCAAGAAGAAAAGGCATAATTGTGCCTAATCCTATTGATTCAAAACAACCTAGTAGAGCTAATTCCTCGGCAAGCTCATCCGGAATTTCAGGGAACTTTTCACTCAAGAAGCGCATGGCTTCCTGTTTCTTAAGACCTATTAGTGCATCGATATCCAAGAACTCGTCTTCGAAAAGCATGGAAGCTGATACTTCTCTCAGCCCTCTTATCAGATCCAGAAATATCCCTTGAAACTTCGACTTTCCCGTTATTGCATCCACCAAATAATATAACTCAGCAGGCTTATTCTCCGACTCACATATCTTCATTGTATATGGACCGACTTCGTATTGGTCCATAATCGACCCTTTGCCTACAAGTCTCTCTGCAACTCTAGTCCTTTTTCTAGGAATATATCTGGGTGTTAGAAACAGACCATAGAGTGTTTTTCTTTCAGCTCTTCTCAAGGAAGGATCTAGTTTCAGGTACTGCTGGATCAAGTCCGTTTTTTCCAATGTGTTCCTGATTCTTTCCAGGAATCTGGCATATTTTACATAGCAACGTTCGCATTTCTTCTTGGAAAGAGCATAATTCAGATTGATTTCCCACACCAGTTCTGCGTGCGCTTTTATGGGATCTTGATATATCAACCCGTCTCTATCTGCTCCTATGAGGCCTTTGAGAAAGAATCCTCTATTCTCATAACAGGAGCTTGAATCTGGACACTCTTTTGAGACTACATCTTCCTCAGAGATGCGCATGGAAGATATTTTCCTGGAGGCATTTGCGATTTCTTTCAGCAACCTTACCTGATTCGATGTGAGTATATGGAGATATGAAGGTTTTTCAAAGACTATTTCGCTGACTTCTTCTGACGTTTCTATCAGAGATCGAATGCATTGGATTGTGCACGGAATGCTATCTCTCAGGTCTGCATTGTTTGCGCACTCTTGACCTGCTCCGTCATGACACATGAACAGCAGTCTGTGTGATCTTCTACGACCTACTCTCTGGTTATCGATTTCTTCGAGCCTTTTTTCACACAGTGTACGTGCTGTTATTGTTATCTGTATCCCCTGTGGTAAAGTCCTTCTAGTTATTATAAAAAGTCAACTTTGACTGAAAACGGCTCCCAACATAATTAGAATTAGTGAAGCTGTAGATGCTTGCGTACTTCGCTATAGGTCACCAGTCTAATCTTCCTTTTGTTCGCGTAGCTTCGTGCATGAGAACTAAAACTAGGGCCAACAACTATTCCTTGCTGGAGATCAGCCTTACCAATGGCACGGTCGAGTCTTAATAAAACGTTTACACCCACTGTTCTTTTCCAGTCTTTTACCACGACACCGTACAATACGTTCTCTCGTTCTTTTATCAGCAGATCGATGCTATACTTGTTCTTCATAATCCTGTCTTCTTTGACATTGTATCCTTGTGTTTCGAAAAACTCGATGGCTAGTTCTTTTAAGGATCGCTTTCGCATTTGCTGGTCACTCTTGTTATAATACGAAATCTTTGCTTATTAATTTAGCCTTTTGTCAAACTTAAGACACGCCCCTCATATTAATGAAAAGCAGGCGTAAGCAGGCAAAGTTACAAAACTGAGACAAGATAAATAGTGCTCACCAGATGCTCTACTCCGTCTTTTTAAGAATCTGAGGGACGTATTCCCCGATTATTCCGAACAGCAAATCGACCTTCTTCTCTATTTCCTCGATCTTATCTGTCATCGCTTCAAATAACTTCAAAGAATTCTCAACATTCTCAAGTCTTGTCAGAAGCAACTGTTCTTGGTTAGATATCGAATTCTTGGCGAGATTCTCTGAATCTTGTAATCCGTTTGTTTGTGTTTGCACTCCTTCAGGAGTCTCATCATTTCTTAACTGGGCGTCTATTAAACCGGTTTTCGCAAGGGCTTTGTCAATCCTGTTGTCTGAGAACCCAATATTCTGAAGCACCCCCTTAAGACCGCGTTTGCTCATGCCGTTTCTCAGCATAATCTCAACCATCTCTTCTAAGCTCTTCTTGACAGCCATCTATTTCGTCTCCTCCGATCCCAATTTTGCTTCAATACGCGCTATCGTCTTTGCATACTTTCGCAGAAGTTCTACATCCGCTTTAGTCGCCATTCTGCCTTTCATAAAACCGATCTCATCTTTGTTTAGGATACTTGTTTCCTTTACCGAGAGTACAAGATTCTTGAGGAATGCAATTTCTTGAATTAAGACCTCAAGTCTTAGATGGATGGTGTTTATCCTTTCCTCGAGCGTTGAGATCTTTTCATACACCTCTTGATCAGGATCATCCTCATGCTCAAGATTGATCCGTACATCATGTCTCATTTCGAGATTCTCTTGATCCATTCTCCTAAAACCCAATAATGACGTGTCTCACTTGGGCTTAAATACACCGCTTTCCTACTTCCGCGAAGGAGGCTAGACATTCTCCAGTTGTACGCCCTTTGGGTAATTGCTGCTGATGATTTTATCGGCAATTCTCATGGTTGCAAGGGCTGCAGGGCTAGATTCTGCACCTTCCACGTAGAAGCTATCTAGCTGCTCTGCTTTGATGACTTCCTCATCATAAGGAACTACTCCGAGGATAGCAGTATTAAGATACTGTGCTATCGCCTTGTGGCTGTATTCGTAATCTGCACATTCGCCTGCCTTATTAATTATCGAATAAATCGACTCTCCAAATCTGTTTCTAACAAGATTTGATACTGTAAGACTGCTTCCGAGTGATACTTTGTATGGTGTGGTGACTAATATTGCGCCATCAACTTCTTCTACGGATCTGAAAATCGGCATTAGATTCCCAGTCATAAATATGAGATCGGAATTATCTCGGGACAACCTTAGTATGTTCCTAACTTTTTCCCGTTTTATCTCATCAGATATCTGAATATACAGCAACTGTTCTTTGTTTGGTATAGGCAGTTGGATCTGCCTGTTATTATCGAAGTTAATGATGAGCGTCTTTTTCCCAAGCGTTCTTGCATAGTATGCCGTGTTCATCAATATCTGTGTTCTCCCCACTCCACCTTTCCCGCTTGTAAATAATACTGTTTTTGCCATTTCTTCTCACTCATTCAGTGATTTCAAGCCGCCTATTCATTTCCTTTCAAGATCTTGTTGATGGACGGGCGAATATTAACACCACTTTTGAGTGTCCTCGCTGTGTTTAGAGGGTACCACAGAGGGGTATTTATTCGCTCGTAATAACTTGCTTTTGAGAATCAAGGTGTGGTTACTATATCATATGGGGAGGAAATACGGCCTCGTAATATCTGTCCTTAAAACTCCTTAAGTGGTGTGATTGATTTGGAGCTAACTCTCGAGAAAGCATTAGCAATAATAATAACCCTTTCCTTTACCTTGTCTCTAGGCGTACCTATAGCTCAAAGAGCAATCTACGTGGTTTCTGATTCTCAAAAAATGGTAGCAATAAATATGGTCATAGATGCTGTTGATGGTGGAATAGCAAATGTTTCGACAACTGGGGAGTTATACATACGTTCTGTATATCTGCCGAATGACTTGGTAATCTGGAGCGAGAATAGAAGCATTTTCTACAAGTTCTATATTGAGACCTGGCACATAATCGAAAGGACTTACTCTCTAAAGATTGCACTAGAACCCGCTGCTGAATCCGGAAATCATTTTCTTACCATCAGTTTAGTTGAAAACGTAATTCACATCGACTTCACAAGTTGGTGATGCGCTTTGGAACTCGTGTGGGTCATCTTGGTGCTCGTAATAATGGTCATTTGGCTTGCGGAGTTGCTGGTAACTCCCTTCTGTAACGATATGATCTCTTTTTCGTTCATTTTTTCGATTTTCATCGTAACCGCGCCAATAGTCTTATCTATAGCAGCCAAGCTATCTCCTCTATTCACAATAGTATCGGTATTTGCAATAACCTTTGCAATCATTATGCTAGGCCAGTTTTGTGTCATCTTGCTTACAAGCTAGCGCTGTATATGAATGATTCTTGGAAGAACGCTATACGCCGTGTTTTTCGAAGAAGCGGTGCTTCTCCTTTTTAGATATCGAATGAAATCTCATATTCTAGCGGATTTCAACGCCGCTCGAGCCACTCTTTCGCTTCTTTCTTATCAATATTACTACTAAAGGACTAACCGATATGATAGGCAGCAGATACCAGATTGAATTGCCCATGTTGCGGGATGCTGTTGCCTCGACAACCTCAACATCGACTTCGCCAAAGGATGAAAGGTGAATATCGGATTCCTGTACAACGGCCCTAAGCTTAACGGATCCTAAAGGAACATCTTCAGGGGTCAACCATGTAAAGGAAGTATTACCATCCACCACCTGTATGTTTCCAATACTATGCCATTCTTCATTCCAGAATGCGTAAATTTCCACGTCAGAAGCATTTTCTACCAAGTGGTCTGAAATAGTGTCAATTATCATGATACTGATCGCGGCGGGTTCTCCTCGAGTTATATTTCCATTTAGAGAGAGAATCGTATTGGTTGGACGGCCTATCACAGATAAGAAGAGTATCGTGTAGTCTGTTGAATTCGTCTTTCTAGCACGAAGTACGACCGGATACGTCCCTTTCTGTTTAGGTGCTGAAATTATGCTCTGATACGTTCCATTACCATTATCGGATAGCATGCCCTCAGAGAAACTTGTTTTCCAGCTTAGGCTAACATAAGAACTATTCGCATTCTCACGGACGATTATGGAAGAAGACGTCGGATCATAATCTACGTAAGCGTAAACGCTTTCTGGAGCTAACGAAGCATCTAATGCAGTCGAGTTGTTCACGTAAATCTGGTATTCAAGTGTTGCAGACTCATAATCACTGGTCTCTGACACGTTGAAGTTGAATGTGTAATTGCTGCTTGACCAGTCTGTTTCGTAAAATGCAATAGGAATTCTTCCTGCGCTATCCGTAAAATACGTGTTGTTAATTAGTTGCCCATCATCCGAATAAGCTTGAATCTGAACAACTAGATTAGGAATGACCAGTGTCCTGTCATGTTCATTAAAGAACTCAAAAATCACTTCGATCTCTTCGTGGTCAGAGACATGACTGGAAGTAACGTTAACACACGTGCAATTAATCCCCGCCCTCTTGACTGAAAAGGTTACAACTGCATTTTCCATCAAAGTACCATTTTCTTCATCAACCACCAAAGTCACATTGCCCACACCTGTCTGTCCGTCTGCACCTGGATCCCACGATTGTGGATCAATCCTGAAATCGGCTGACCTAAGCTGTCTTACACCAGGTTCAGTGAATATTTCTTCCGCGACAAAAGAATTGAGTGTATGAATCGAAAAAATAGCCTGCCCTGTTTCTTGAGGTGGACTATATTCTAAGGTGTAGGATGAAGTCAACGTTAGTGTTTCCCCTATTTCGTACGGAGTTCTTACTGAAATTCCATGAATCTCCACATTTCCTGGATTGCCGTAGGCCGGGTTTAAAAAACTCGTTGTAAGCATAAGAGAGAGCAGTAATAAGCTTAGATACAATGTTTTTCTATTCACTATAGTCCCGTTAGTTCATCAATGACATAAGGATATAAACTACCCTACCGCATCAGTTGACTTCGTTGTGAAGGAAAAAGTATTTATTAAAGTTTAATTTACAGTGCTTGAAAATACCATTGGGGATATAATAAGCATGGTGCAAGAGCGTACTGGCCCAAAATCTGAGACACAAGCGTACACCGCTCGTACCTATCAGACCGTGATTGAGGTTTCTGGTCCACTACTAATCGTTGAAGGAGTCGATAATGTTGGATACGAAGAACTGGTCAGAGTGATTACGCCGGATGGAGAAAGCCGAACTGGAACAGTCTTAGAAACAGCAAAAGGTAAGGTCGTAATTCAGGTCTTTGAAGGAACTCGGGGCTTAAACACTGAAAGTACGAATGTGCGTTTCACTAGTGAGACATTAAAACTTCCCGTTTCTGCGGACATACTCGGAAGGATTTTCAGCGGAAGTGGGCAACCACTCGATGGCGGTCCGCCTATCATTCCTGATGATTACAGGGATATAAACGGATTTCCTATCAATCCTTATGCTCGAGAATATCCTAGAGAGTACATCCAAACTGGAATTTCTGTAATAGACGGAATGAATAGCCTAAGCAGGGGGCAAAAGCTGCCAATTTTCAGCGGAAATGGCCTTCCTCACAACAGGATCGCGGCTCAAATAGCCCGACAAGCTAAGGTATTGGGAAAGGAAGAGGAATTTGCTATCGTGTTTTGTGCAATGGGCATTACGGCTGAAGAGGCTCAGTATTTCAAAGCCAACTTCGAAAAAACAGGTGCTCTTGAAAGATTAACCATGTTCATAAACCTGGCAGATGATCCTGCTATTGAGCGGATAATAACTCCAAGAATGGCCTTAACAGCGGCCGAATACCTGGCTTATGAACAAGGTCTACACCTATTAGTAATACTGACAGACATGACCAACTATGCTGAGGCCTTAAGAGAGATTTCTGCAGCTCGTGAAGAGGTGCCAGGACGACGGGGGTATCCGGGTTACATGTACACCGATTTGGCCACCATTTACGAACGTGCAGGCAGAATTAAAGGTCGAAGAGGAACGATAACACAGATGCCGATCCTATCAATGCCACACGATGACATAACTCATCCTATACCGGATCTTACGGGGTATATTACCGAAGGGCAGCTAATAGTTGATAGGGGTCTTCACAGAAAAGCAATCTATCCTCCCATAGACCCTCGTCCAAGTCTCTCGAGGTTAATGAAAGAAGGAATCGGGGAGGGTATGACGAGAGGTGATCATCGAGAGGTATCGGATCAGTTGTACTACGCCTACTCGACAGGCTGCGACTTACGGGACCTGGTGGCAGTTGTTGGCGAGGAGGCTTTGACAGAGAGGGACAGACAATATCTCAAGTTTGCAGATGAATTTGAAAGACGTTTCATTAATCAAGGTGAGTATGAAGAACGTTCAATATACGATACATTGGATTTGGCTTGGAATTTGCTATCGGCATTACCTGAAGGAGAACTAAAACGCATTGACCCCGAGACGATAAAGAAATACCTCAAAACCGACTAATCCTTTTCTGGGTCTTCCATATATCCTAGATAATCATTGGCGCGCCGAAAACCCTCTACAGATTTTATTAAACAGTAGACTGTGCTAAACGATAGGGCCACTCGTTCTCAAGAAAACAATTATTTAAATACTGGCTTTTATGGCTTCACCAAGAACCTACTGATGGCCATATTTATTAAAAGCACTCAAAGGTCATTGACAGAAAAATAAAGGTCTCCCTGTTTCTCAGTTATATAAGAACATATTTTTAAGTAGAATCGGCCGAGATTCTTGATAGTGTACAACAAAGGATAAAGAGTTCTCTCCAAAATGCTGCAGGAAAAAATCGAGTATTACGCAAGGGAAATAAAAAAAAGATTTCACCTCAAATTGCAGAAATCGACTCCCAAAATAATTACTACTGATCCGTTACCTACATCAATTCACTCTAGGAGTTTTGGAGCAATTACAAGGAATAATGTGATAAGAGTTTCGAAGGAGTTCCTCGATTCGCCTCTTCTCGAAGGTATACTAATCCGAGAAACGATGCGTGCCTTCATTCCGGAAATGCTTCTCCCTATTGAAGAGGCTATGGACATAGCTATGTTTGTAGCATACAAGTTACTGCCGAACAAAGAAGAATGGTTTAAACAATGGGAGAAGGTTGCTCCTCAAAGATTTGTGGGGGACGTCAGATACTGGCCTACTTATGACTTTCTTGAATATGACAAGGCAACATCTGGGAAAGGCATAA
>JBHLPL010000062.1:0-11592 GCA_048939465.1 Promethearchaeota archaeon
AGACTCCAACGTGTGGCCTGTGTTGGCAAGTATCGCCCCATCCTTCATCAACTCCATATGCTCCTTACGAATGACATTCTTGTTTCCAGTAGCAGTCAGAAATATGTCTCCGATTTTCGCAGCATCTTTCATCGACATGACTCGGTAGCCGTCCATTGTAGCTCTTAATGCCTTTGTAGGATCAACTTCAGTTACAACGACATGTGAGCCCATTCCTCTAGCTCTCATTGCAGCTCCCTTGCCGCAGTGTCCATACCCTGCCACCACGAAATTCTTACCTGCAAGGAGAATACTGGTAGCACGTAAAATGCCGTCAATAGAACTCTGACCGGTGCCGTAAATATTCTTTCGGAGCCTTGGAAACTCTCCAAGACTCAATCGAAATCCCACTTCGTTGGTGCATCGTTGACAGCAACCATTGGATACTTCAGTGCCCCGTCTCGTGCCATAGCTCTCAATCGAATAACTCCCGTGGTGGTCTATACGTGGATAGAACATTGTTCCATCCTCTTCGCAACCACCAACAATTTGGGATAAAAGCTCGGTTCGCTTCGAGTGTACAGCGTTTACCAGATCTCCCCCGTCATCCAAAGTTATTCTAGGTTTATAGTTAAGCACATCATTCACGCTTTCATAATATTCCTCAGTGCTTTCACCTCGCCAAGCATAGACATTGGTACCTTCCAGCGCCAGCGCAGCTGCAACATCGTCTTGCGTTGATAATGGATTCGAAGCGCATAATGCCACATCTGCCCCGCCGGACTTCAAAGTCTGAACTAACACAGCGGTTTCTTTAGTAACGTGCAGACAGGCGGATATCCGGATTCCTCTGAGGGGTTTCTCCCTTTCGAACCTTTCCTTGATTTTCGCCAGCACTGGCATGTGATGAGTTGCCCACCGAATTCTTTCCCGACCCTGATCTGCTAGAGCCATATCCTTAACTTTATATTCCTTCAAGAGGTTTCACCTCGGTTAGTCATATAGTTAGGCTTATACATATGTTAACTTCATATATATCTTTGGTAAACAGATGTATATTGAAATATAATATTGTTCACAAACGGTTACCAACCATAAGTCCCAGTAGCATGGAAATCAACCGAACAGTGGTGAGAGGGAAAATGAAAGGAGACGTCTTAGACGAGTATGATAAGAAGATCCTAAGTTTATTAGAGCGCGATTATCGAATATCGGCACTTGAAATATCAAGAAAAGTGAATCTATCTCGACTATCAGTCTCGCAAAGAATTCGAAAGTTAAAGAAGAGAGGGGTTATTCAGGGTTTTACTATTATCATTGATCCAAATCTGGTGGGTTTAAAGAAAACAGTACTTGTATGGGTCAAAAGCAATCCACGGGAGCCTTGGCTTGTTGAGGAGTTGGAAAGGCTTCCAGAGTGTCAAGTCTCGGACGGCATCACAGGCGAATATGGGCTGCTGATGCTGTTTAAGTTTAGAGACGATTCACACTTCACAACAACCCTGCCTGAGATTGACAGTATTCTCTCAAGAAGCGTTTTCAAAAAATACCGAATTACGGAAGCCATTAAAACGTACAAGGAATACGGAACGCCATTAATCCGCAAGAAAGAATACTCGAACAAGAATATTAATTTAGATAACACAGACTATGAGATCTTAAGGATTCTCTCGTCTCAATGGACGAACAGGGTAAACCACATAACACTGGAAGAACTAAGATCAGTATTGAAAAAGCGTCAGATTGCCGACGTTTCAAAGAGTGCAGTATACAAACGGTTGAAACAGTTGGAAGACTCAGGAGTAATACGACGTTTTTCAGCAGTTATCGATCAGGAAAAGGTGGGACTTAAACTGAAGTTTTATGTAAGAATTAAAGGCCGTCCTTCTGCTATCGACCAAGTTGTGCGACAGCATATTATTCCGTCAAAAGAAGTAACAGATCTACACAGACTCGGTGAAGAGTACGGTTTGTTGGCAGGCATATCGGTAAGGGGGGTAAGCGAGTACAATAGCTTTGTCCGTAGATTATACAATATAGAAGAAATAATAGATACCAATACTATGCTGGTGCTCGAAAAACGGAAATATTCTCACACATATCCTTAAGAAGAGAATTATTACTTCTTACTTTTCCAACCTACTAAGAATATCGTCTCTTACCTGTACGACTTCTTCCATGAGTTTATGTATATCAACTGTCTGCACTTCCCGGTTTTCAACAATAACTTTTCCGTTAACTATGGTAGTCTCAACGTCCGATCCATGAACTGCATATGCCAAGTGACTGAATTCATCATATAATGGCGTTAAATGTGGTTTATTAATATCAACGATTACGATATCTGCCTTTTTTCCAATTTCTAAGGAGCCAATCTCATTATCCCACAGCAAGGCTTTTGCCCCATCTATTGTTGCCATTCTTAAGGCGGTTTTAGCAGGTATGACTGTAGGATCAGAAGATACGCCCTTGTGGAGAAGAGCGGCCATCTTCATGGTTTCAAAAATATCCAAAGTATTGTTTGAACATGCACTGTCGGTCCCTAATCCGACGGTAATATTCGCATCAAGGAGTTTTGGCAACGGACTAATTCCAGACGCCAGCTTAAGGTTACTTACCGGGTTATGAGCTACTTTGATGTTCTTCTCAGACATTATTTGCATATCTCGCGATGTAAGAGATACACAATGAGCGGCCATTACGTCTGGGCCTAAAACGCCCAAACTGTTGAGATATTCGAATACACCCTGATCAAAATCAGCATCTTTTACATCTATTCCCATCTGATTCCAAGTCTTGACAGCGTCCTTTGCCTTCTGCATTTCATCAGGAGTCTCCGCGGTGTGCACATGCCAGATAACCGGTGCACCTGGAGTACCGTGCTTTTTGTTAAGATCATCCTTTAAGATTTTTAGCTCTTGGAAGTATCCAGGATCTACGGTATAAACAGCGTGTGGATCAATACTAACCCGTATCAATCCGCCTTTCTTATCATGCCAGTTTTTCACCAACTCTCTGGTCGCTAACCTATCAGCCTCTTTTCTGAAAGAAAAACAAACATGGCCAACTATACCTCGAATACCTACCTCAGATATTGCCTCAGCTTCTTTATTCGTATAGTGGTACATTGTATCCAGACATGTGACCCCGGATAGAGCGCTTTCTACAGCTGCCAGCTTAGCGCCTACATATACGTCGTTCTCATTCAGCTTTGCCTCTAAAGGAAATATCCACTCGTTCAACCACTCATGCAATGGTAGATCGTCGGCATATCCACGTAGCAGAATCATGCCTCTGAGCGATCAGAGAGGTGTCATGGCTGCGTGGGTATGGCAGTTAATGAGAGAGGGCAAGATTAGCTTTCCTTTACTATCGATCTTCTCGTATCCTGGGTAGTTTCGCGTTAATTCAGACGGCCCCACATCCACTATGCTGTCATTTTCTACGACTACTACTCCATTCTTGATGACAGCATTTTCTTTGTTCATAGTTATTACGGTTCCACCTTCGATAAGAAGGCCCATTGTTAAGCCACCTCACAGTAACCTTTAGGACATAGCGATACTGTGCACCTTCATCAAAAATAAAGTTTTAGGAGAAACCTAGGGAAGAATATGAGAAAACTCTTTGATGTAGAGCAGACATGTATCACTACGTAAACTACTCCTCCTTACAGAAGGAGCTTTTGACTATGCTTGACCTCAATTCCCTTTCGGGCTTTGGCTTCATCACACGTCAAATCGTGGGACGGTTTACAGCGCCCCAGCCCGGTAATCCGCATATAGCGTCGGGCTATAGAGTTTGTCTCATTTATCCTCCCTATAGGTCATTAACCGTTTCCACATCAGAGAGAGGTGTGCCTTTAGACCTATCAGCATGTATATCACAAAAGTACTTAAGGATCGCTCAATTCCTCTCTCCATATCGATTGGAGTCTCCTCGAGACAAGCAAGATAAATGGCGCCGGGGACAAGACTCGAACTTGCGACCATGCGGTTTCTGTACAGTCCTCGTTTAACAGCCGCACGCTCTACCAACTTGGCCGGAAAATCCAAAAACAGATTTTCCTTGAGCTACCCCGGCTTTACTGATAGGGGAAAATATTAGTTTAAGTTTTAAGCTTTTCTCTTTTGCAGTAGAACACGACTGAATAGCTGCTCAAAAGAGTCCTTTTTAATACGGGTTTTGATTATAGTCTAGGTTGGGCGGAGCGTTCCTACTATGCATTTTGCTATAGCTCACGGCGACATGGATGGATTTGGATGTGCTTCAATACTTATATTAGCCAATGCTGTAAAGGTTGATGACGTATTTTTCTGCGGTGCAAGAGGCTTGCACCGGGCTCTAGCTACGGTTCCTGCTGACGCGACGAAGATTTACATATGCGATTTATGTGTCGACAGAAAATCACTTGCAGAACTCAGAGAACTGATATCGGCAAATAAAGAAATAGTGATCATTGACCATCACGAGTGTGAAACAGATGACATGCTCCGGGAAATGGCCATTGAGCTTCATAAGAATCACAACATAACTGCGACCGAGGGCACGTACAGGCTTTTTGCTTCTAAAATGGATAAGGATAGGCTAAGGATAGCCGATTTGATGATCTGTCTCTCCGCAAGGATTGAGGGTCAGATTTCACCTCTGGTAATTGAAAAACTGGATAACCAGAAATTCCACTATATGGAGGAGCTAGCGAAGGGAATTCATATGCTTCCTTACGGCGATAAGAGAAGATTGCTGCTCGAGCTAGAAGGAAAGCGAGTAGACGTTAGTAAATTAATTCGACTAGCAGATAAAGAGGCGCAAAAATGGGAGAAAAACCGCAAAGAAGCCATTTCTCAAGCTGATATTAGGGATGGCGTCGCAGTTTTGTCCACAGACAAGTTCTGGATGATCAATGTCTTGCTTTCGCTGCCAAACGTTCTTCTTGGCATAATAGTCCATCCCGAGAATGACTTTACAAGGATATCCATACGATCAAAGGAGGAGGATTTGATGAGAATAGCATCCGATTTGGTAGTTTCTTCTGATGGGAAGGCAGGATTGCATAGAAATGCATTAGGAGGGGAGCTTCCAAGCAATAAATGGGAGGAGCTAATTGAGAATTTGAGAAGCCGCTGCAGAAGATATCTAAGCCTAAGAGATGCAATGAATAGAGTTGAGGAATTAATAAACATGACAACAAGTCTGGACAAAGAATGTACCGATTCACTTAGAATCACGCACGACAGGTTGGCCAGACTCTTAGAGAAAGTAAAAAGTATAGAAAATAGAGATTTAGAGAAGACCCATCAAGAATAGTGGTGCCGCGACCGGGAATTTCGCAGTGAGAAAACTCTCGATTTGCTTCGAACCCGGGTTTCCCATTATGGAAGATACGATTTTCATTTTCGACATCTTTCCATAAGCTTGGGGGTTCTTCCTAGGCTTTTCCTTAGTCGAAAGCCCCAGATGCTTGGCCGTGCTACACCATCGCGGCACTGCGATTTTTTAATAGAAGTCGTAAATATAAGTCTTTCACTGGGTTAATCATCTTACTAGAATTATTTTCCTGATCAAGGGAAAGCTTAAACGTAAAAAGCAATTATTATTAGTCAACTCTGCGGGGGTACCCGAGCTAGGTCTAAGGGGCAGGACTTAGGATCCTGTGCCGTAGAGGTTTAGAATGCCGCGGAGGGCTTCGTGGGTTCAAATCCCACCCCCCGCACCAATCTTCTCGTAGATAATTGAAGGAAAAAGTAATGAGAATGAAAGAATCAATTAAAGGGCCATTGATTTTATTGTCTGTTCTTCTATCGTTTTCAATTACCATAGTTCTCGTTAATACGATTTATGATACAAATCTTTCTGATGAAAAAGCCGTTGTAGCATTATATTCGGACGAAGGTACTTGGGAAGAGTCCGTTCAAGCAGCTAGGAATATGTTTCTATGGATGAATTATACAGTTGTTTCAGTAGATGCAGATGATATCAACATTCAGGGACTCGAAAGCTTTGATATCCTGTGTATCCCTGGAGGTAGTATGTATCAATATGCTCAAGATATCTCGCCCGACGGTATGGATAATATAAGATATTTTATCAATAATGGTGGAAGTTACATCGGGATTTGTGGCGGAGCTTACTTTGCAGCCGAAGAAGTCGTCTGGCAGGGAGAACAACTTCCTATCACCCCTTTAGGAATATTCCCAGGCACGGCCGAAGGACCCAGCAACGAAATTGTTCCTTTTCCTAATTACACTATGTGCGAAATTAATATTCTGAACTCATCACATCCTATAACACAATCCGTATCCGAATCGGTATGGATGCTTTATTACTGGGGTCCCATGTTTATGCCGAACATAGGTGGCAATATGACGATTCTGGGCAATTATGACACAGGAAATCAGTCTGCAATGATAGCATTTGATTATGGTTTAGGCAGAGTATTCCTAATTGGCACACATCCCGAAATTGAAGAAGACAGTGAGCGTGATGGAGTGGTCTTTGCTGATGAATTGGATGATCAAGGATCAGATTGGGATTTGATGAGAAGAGCAACTATTTGGTGCCTAAAGGAATAGATCTTAGACATGCAAATATCTACTGTCTATCTTGTTCTTATTGGAATGTTAAATTTCTCTTCCTTATGATCCTTCTCAGCTTTCACATCTCTCAGAAGAATTTCAGATTCCGGATATTGTTCGGTGCAATCGAGTACTCCTAACGCTTTAAGTTTGTCCCTACAGAGTCTATCAAAATCAAAACTCAGGATTTTCTTAGCCTGTGTGTTCTCATATGGGATGTCCCAAACCTCATCTGATTTCTCGTAAGATATAGCATCAAGTAGTGTGACTTTTTCTAGACTCGTTGTAAAGTAGGTATCCTTTATCGGTGCAGGTATGGGTCTAGACCATTCTTGAAGTTCGTCAGCCAAGATTAGTAAGAAAGCTAGAGGATAATCCTCGAAAGGAACTTCTTTCAGGTCATCTTTAAAATCATGAACAGAAATAGCCTTCGCGGCCTCTATGAATGGCCTGTCTTCTGGAAGTTTTTTTCGAAGCCTCTCCGGCGTTCCGATAGTCCTCAAAAGATTAACCGCACCAACTACTCCATGATCTATGTTCAAGCTTTCTGGTTGATACTCCTCATTGATACGACGGTCGCCCTCGAATAGTAGTGTGTTAATCGGAAGTTCAGATAAACCTAAGCCGTTTTTTATGCGCTCTTGCCAGTGATTGGGTAACCCGTCTGCTAGAATAGAAAGATATTCTCGGTTTTTCAGTTCACCGCTTCCAAGACCCACAAACATTGGGGCGATCTTAATATCTAGGGATGGGTAGCAACGCAAAATCTCATTGAGCAGGGACCAGTTGATTGCCGTGCAGAGTTTAGACAAGGGATACCCAGTGTCATGCAGAAGACCTGTAAACCACCATGCAGTTCGTACTTCTTCTGAAGACAACTCGAGCTTATCCCTGATTAAACCTTCTAGGGTTCCAGAATCGGATTTCAGATCGAGAAGAAAATCTCCCAAAACAGCTACTCGCAACTGATGGGCACAATGATCACGATAAAACTTTCGAACGTTCAAAAAATACATCAAAGCCTCGAACTCCGGAAGCATTCGAATAAGGTATAGCACGCCCTCATGCTTAATCCCTCGTTCCTTAGCCACATCATACAGAGCGTTGCTTAGGGAGAAAATTCCAGTCCCAAACAAGTCTCCTGCCAATCCTTTCAATTTAGACGGGATTTCACGCTTCACTTTATCAACAATTTTTGAAACATACGGCTTAACCCATGATGTGAAGGGTTTAATCCATGAGGGGACATCTAGGTCATCTAGGACATCCAGCTCCCCCAACGAATTAAATCCAAGGATTTTGGAAGCTTTCTCCAGTTTCTCTCTTTCTTTTTCAGATATTTTGAGTTTCTTTTCTGCGAGTTTCTTTTCGACTAAAGGCAACTTGAGAGAGAGTTTTGAAAGGAATTTGGAAAAACTGTTGCTGAAATATCCTGCACGAGAGAGAACCCAAGAATCATTAATTTTGACAGTCTTCTGCTCCATGAATACTCCTCCCTAAGAACATTATCAGCAAACTCAATTTAAACATAATAGTATGTTCCAAATCTGGACTTTTCAGGTAAGCTTTGCTTCCAAATCACGTAGACTTCAAAAGACTTTAAAGCCCAGAAGATTAATTCGAAGTGCTACAGATTCATTCGTGGTGTCGCAAATGAGTAAGTATCCTTCCGGAAGCGAAGAAGACCGCAAAATGTTGTCTAAAATGCCAACCGAGGAGCTGATCGATTTCTTCTTCCTTCAAATCAGAAACATATGGAGAACAGACGGCCTATACTTTTTGGGAATAGAAGAGAAATTTGGCACGGAAGCGGCAACGGAAATTGACTCGCAAGTGTGGCAGATTATGGCTCAAATTGAGGGCAAAAGCCTACGAAGAATGTTTAAAGCGGGTGAAAATGCAGATATTCCTACAATCATGAGTCTTTTGGAGAAATCAAGCTGGGCTTTGGACCAGCCCTTTAAGACGATCAAATTAGACGATAAAAGGGCGTTATTAACCATCGATAAATGTAGAACACAAGAGGCACGTTTGAAGAAGGACTTGACTGAATTTCCTTGTAAGAAAGTCAGATTTGGTTACTTGAGGAACTTCGCAAAAACCTTAAACCCAAATGCAGAAGTGAACTGCATAGTCTGCCCGCCTGATCCACACCCACCAGACCTTTGGTGCAAATGGGAGTTTATCCTACCCTAAGTCAGGAACCTTCGCTTTCCTTGCCTTCTCTCAACCACCGGCTCATCTTAATGAAGTCTACGCCCCACCACTCCTCACGCAGATACGCTTCAGGAACGAGGCCAAATTTCAAATACAAGTTTATGGCAGGAATCAATACAGGGAGGGTATAGAGGGTGACTTTGTGGCACTCTTTCGCCCTGCAATGATCAATCACTTTTTTTAGTAGGGCCTTTCCGACTCCGCATCGTTGATGGTCCGGATGAACGCCTATCCATCCAAGTCTGGCCAGCCCCGGTATTCCAAGAATCTCTCCTGACGCTATACCAATGAGTTTGCCATTCTCTTCAGCCACAAAAGTAAAACGGGAAGGGTCCACCAGTTGGCTTTTGTAGTGTTCGGGTGAATGACTGGAAACATCATGTTCTAGAGCCCTTCTTGGATAGTAATCTTTCTCATACCTCTCCCACGAATCGACCATTGTTCTCTCAGAGAGTAAAGAAGCTTCATCAATATCTTCTAACTTGATTTCCCTGACGGTTGACATGATATTTCTTAATATATTCCTTGATGAAAAGGCTTGTTATCTATTTACTAAACAGGAAGAACCTTCAATACAAAAACCTTGAAATATGTAATCAATCCAGAGTTGTTCAAAAACGATATAGATGCTTTGAGGTTCGGGAACGTATGTGTCTGGAGGACTACAGGAGATTAGCTAGATTCTTAAAGGCACCTCCCATGTTTACAGATGTAGTTCCCCTAATTGTCAAACAAGACGAGGTTGAATTACTGCTTTTGATGTGTGAAAAAGAAAGATCAATCATCGAACTATCTAGACTTACGAATTTACCACAAGATACAGTGAAATCCAGAGTACTTGGTTTGTTTAAGAGAGGATTTCTAACAAAAAGGAAGAATGGCGACATATATTATTCAGCAAAATCGTTCGGAAGGATAATAGATAGGCATCTGTCAGAGGGTAGACTTGGACACTTAGGGAAGTATGTAGCCGCCTTGGCAACCTATCAGATGAAAGAGCACGTAAAACGAGGTAGAAATGACCCTTACCCCGAGGCGAAAGTTTTGCCCATTCCTGAAGCAGTCTTAGAGCCCAAGTCAATAGTCCTTCCTTATGAAACTGCAATTAATATTCTGGAAAAAGCAAGGTCATTCTCGGTTCGTAATTGCGACTGTAGAATGACTTACAATAACTGTGATAATCCTCTTCGAGTATGTCTCGGACTGAATGAGTTTTCGGACGAACTAGTGGAAAGGGGTGTAGCGGAGAAGATCTCACTTGAAGAGGCCAAAGACATCCTAAAATCAGCAAGTAAATATGGTCTTATACATCAAGCTCTCTATACCGATTGGCTCAAAGGAGAGGTTTTTGACATCTGTAGTTGCTGCAGCTGCTGTTGTACATATCTTAGGACCTTCGTAAATTACGGTATCAAACATCATATAGCAAAATCAGGATTAGTCGCCAAAGTTGACTTGAGCAAATGCGATGGTTGCGGTATATGCGTGGAACGGTGTATCTTTAATGCAAGGAAACTTGAGAATGGAAAGAGCATTGTTATAAGAGAGAACTGTTATGGTTGTGGCCTTTGTACTGCGACATGTCCCCTCGAAGCCACAGAACTAGTTTCAGAAACACCTTACTATCCACCCAATCCTTGAATCCTGCTGTTATCATGTAAAATAAAGTCATCCCATTCTTGCCCTATCGGATGGAGTCTCCTTGAGACAATCAAGATGAATATTCCCCTGAATCTCAGATCGAGGGGTAGATCTTTCACGGATTTCACTCTAGATATACAGAAAAAAATAAAGAGTGAAGGTTACTACTTGACGATCTTCTTAGCTATGCTCTGGGCCTTAATTGCATCCTCAACAGTTATTGACGGTTTCTTTCCTTTAAGGATGCATTCCACGAAGTAAGAATCGATCTGACGGTGACCCCAAACTCTTGTTCCCTTCTCTTTGAATTCCCACTCTTGCTTTTCAGATTCCTCACCGATCAACGCTAAGTAGTTGTTCCATTTTGCCCTTAGGATTTTGGTGTTGTCACCAAAGACCTCTAATCTGGCTGTACCGTGTCCTCGGGGAACCGTTGCATTAAAATGGAAATAGCCTACGGTTCCGTCTGAAAGCTTGACCGTGCCCATAGTCTGATATCCTTTGAAATTGCTGATTCCTTCTAGGGGAGCGTAATTAGCTGTCCAATTTACATCATCTATCTCGGTTTTGAACAGCCATCTAATAAGATCTAGAGACCAAACAGAGAGCGTGAAGTCTGGATATCCACCGCTTTTATCCATATTCCAAGCCCATGAGCTAAGCGGCCATTGAGCAGCCAAGTCTTTTGCTGCGATCGATTCCATATAAGTGAATGCCACAGGTTTTCCAATGGCCCCTTGATCTATCAGTTCCTTTGCTTTGACGTAGTTAGGAGTAAATCGGAAGTTAAGATCAGGTAATAGTATTACTCCTGCCTTTTGCGCAGCTTCACCCAGCGCCTTAGATTCAGCGATCGTAGGCGTCAAGGGCATTTCGCAAAGCACATGCTTGCCACTAGCAATGGCATCAGAGGCCAGCCTATAATGGAAAGGTGTTGGTACCGCCACAACGAGTGCATCGATTTCAGGATCCTTGAGGGCTTCATTATGGTCAAGATAGTATTTGACCTCGAATTTTGTAGCTACCTTCTTTGCCAATTCTTCTATAACATCGACAACGGCAACCAGTTTGGCACCTGGAATCTTTCTAAATGCAGGTGCATGAGCTTGTCCTCCTACAAACCCCAATCCTGAGACAGCTACTCCAACTTCTTTTTGTGACATATATCTTTCACCAACCT
>JBHLPL010000063.1:0-11574 GCA_048939465.1 Promethearchaeota archaeon
ATCCGTAAGAGACATTATAAGATCGAGCTTTGAGTTCGGAGGCACAATCTACGGAGTTGGACTGCATAATTCCATGTATATGGACTTAATCCATGATTCTAAGCTTCTGGATCTGATGAGATCTGTAAAGAAGAGACTCGATCCAAACGGAATCATGAACGCCGGCAAAATGATCGAATGCCGCATACCACCAATACTCAGGGGGAGTTGAAACACAGAATGAATGAGATCAATGGATTGACAGAAGATTTGGAAGATTTCCTGGGTTCTGAGAATGTCTTCAAGACTCAGGAAGAACTCGCCTCATATTCAACTGACCCCTATACTAGACTCGAGAAGAAAGCCATTTTGGCGGTGAAGATTCATGAACCCCAGCAGTTGAACAGAATAACCTTTCTCATAAAGCGGTTTAACCGAGAGAAGAAACCCAAGATATCAATTACGCCACGTGGTTGCGGTCTTGGCGTCTCGCAAGGTACATTATCTTCAGATAACATAATTGTCGATCTGAGTGAACTGAAGGAGATTGACATAGGTGAGGATGGCGAGACTGTGAATGTTCAGTGCGGAGCCACTTTCGAACAGATATCAAGAATGTTAAACGAAAATGATTTATGTTTAGGTGTAGAACCGACGACCTCACCTAAGTCCACGATAGGTGGCTTCATAGCCTCAGGCGGGTTAGGATTCTCATCCATCAGGTACGGCTCTGTCTCAACTCGTATTAGAAATTTGAGGGTCTTCCTATCCACCGGCTCTATGATTGAGACCGGTATGGAGAAAGTTTTTTCCTACGGAACTGGCTATGATTTGACAAGAATATTTGTCGGATCTGAAGGAATTCTTGGGATTATTGTTTCAGCCGTTCTTGGTGCTTTTCCTAATCCCATATACACCTCTAATAATTTAGCAAGAGTCGCCAGCTTCAATAGGCTTCAAGAACTTGCATCGAAAGTCGTTAAAACGAACTCAGTTTCTACGGTTCTTCTTTTAGGAGGGGAACTGTGGGGAGTAGAACGCAAGGGGATAGAGAAAACGTACCCGATGTTAGTGAGACTGGAAGGAGACAAGGATATTTTGGACTCGTCTCAGGATGTTTTGAAAAAAATTTGCGGTAAACTCGAAGGAGGAGACGACCTCTGGGAGAAACGATTCATTCATTCAGCGTTAGATAAGCTTAGCAATCCTGTTTCTATCGACCAATTTCTTATACCAACAACAAAGCTGGCTTTGACACTCCAAAATCTGAAGGAAAACGCAGAGAAGGTCGGGATCGAGTATGCTTTTCACTCTGTACCAGTAGCAGCAAATGCGTGGCTAAGCAGTCTACTGTTTATATCAGATAGTCTTCAGTCTATTGAATCAGGAAGAAACTATCTACTAGATACGCTCAGCAGTCTTCAGGTTGTGCCTTACTGCGTTGGAACTCGCAGGATAGAATACTTCAACATGAATTTCCCTGAAGCGGCAGATCTAGTGAGGAAGATCAAATCTGTATTCGACCCCTCAGGAATAATGAATGAAGGTGTGCTATTGCCGAGGTGATATATTGACACTTGAAGAAGAGCTCAAAGGTATCGCAAAGGCGGTAGACCTGAGGATAAATGAGCTTCTTTCCACGGTGGATGATATCTTGCTCGAGCCTTCGAAATTCGCCGTTGAAGCGAGGGGTAAGAAGATTAGGCCTGCTATACTGGTTTTGGCTTGCATGGCTACCGGAGGGGATGCTGAAAACGCACTTCCATATGCTGCCTCAATTGAACTGGTTCATACAGCCTCTCTCATAATTGATGATATAATAGATAGCGGCAGCCTTAGACGTGGAGTTTCGTCTCTTCATGAGAGGTTTGGACTGAATGCGGCCATGCTTACCGGAGTAATTCTTAGTAGCAAAGCTTTTAATGTTCTTTCGAGGAATCCTTCAATCAGCCAGACCGTAACGGAAGCAATTTGTGATATGACTGAAGGGGAGGCGCTGGACAGCACATCTAGCGTATTCAATTGCGTCGAAGAGGACTATTTCAGAGTAGTATCCAAAAAGACAGCCTCTTTATTCAGCTGTGCTGCTAAAGTTGGCGGATTGATTGGCATGGCCTCAAAGGATGATTTGGTTTCTTTGTCGAGATACGGCCACCATGTTGGAATAGCATTTCAGATTCACGATGATATATTGGGACTCACCTCATCTGAGGGGACCTTGAGAAAATCCGTGGGTGCTGATCTCAAAAGCGGAAAGATCAATCTTCCACTTCTCCACGCTGTGACCAGTATTTCTCCGCAAGACCGCTACGAGCTCCGCAATTTCCTCTCCGATATTTCTCCGGACAAAGAGAAGCTAAGAGAAGTTCTAGAACTCCTCAGGAGAACAGGCTCAGTTGAATATTCCAGACGAAAAGCTGAAGAGTCTGTTCAGAAATCGAAGAAACACCTTCACACTCTTGACTCTTCAAAAGCTCGTGATATGCTTGAAGGCCTGGCAGACTACATCATTGCGAGAACTAACTGAGTGGGCTTGTTATGCTTCAGATTCCAGAATTCAAAAAGGAACTATATATTTGTGCAAAATGTGGATACTGCAGAGAATCTTGTCCTACTCGTAGACTCATTGGGTTCGATCGAATCTGTCCTCGTGGCCTTATCGTATCTATGAAACACTTCCTTGAAAAGCAAAAACCAATTTCAAAAGAACTCACGGAAAATTGGTATTTCTGTACAACATGTGGCCGTTGTAAGGAAGTCTGTCCTGCGGATATTGATCTGCCCGAACTAATAAGGAGCATCAGAATAGACATGATTCAAAAGGGACTTCAAATGCCAGCGTATTTCACAACCGCTGTGAACGGTATACTGGACGATGGCAATCCTATCGGCAAGGTCAAGGAAGAGAAGACTGATCTGTTGTCAGGCAGTCTCATCACTCCAAAAAAGTCTAAGTATCTATACTTCGCAGGGTGCATGGCCTCTTACTGGCTGCCTGAAACGGCGAATGCAATCTCTGAGATTCTCAAGTTGGCGAGCTTTGATTTTGGCACCCTTGGACTTGACGAATCATGTTGTGGTCTAGTGCCAGCTTGGAGCGGAGACATGGAGTCAACAAAACAAGTTGTTAAGAAGATCATGAAGTCAATCGAAGAGTCTGGAGCCTCAACGGTTTTCACGTCGTGCCCAGGTTGCTATACAACCTTTAAGAATGATTATCCTAAGATTTCTGGAAATCCAGGTTTTGAAGTTCTTCATGTGCTCGAAGTCTTCAAGGAATTGATAAATCGAGGCGACTTAACCTTCAGAAAAAAGATCGACTCAACTGTTACTTACCATGACCCATGTCATATAGGAAGATTTCATGGAATGTTCGAGACGCCGAGGGAGATTATCCAGGCAATTCCTGGTGTTAGACTGGTTGAGATGGAATATAACCGGAAAGAAGCAAACTGCTGCGGGGGTCCGCTGAGAACCGGCGGATGGATAGATCAGGCATTGACGATAGGAAAATGGAGGATTGAAGAAGCCAAGGAAGTTGGGGCAGACTTATTGGTGACCTGCTGCCCCCAATGTGTTATAAACCTGCGACAAGCAGCTTTGGGATCAATTGAAGTCATAGACTTTCCTATTCTTCTGGCCAGAGCACTGAACCTAAAGCTGGATTATTAGGAAGATTTGGTGGCAGAATTGGGAATAATAGATATTCTATTTGGCCATCCAACAGAAAAGGACAAAAGACTCTTGAGACCTACCATTAAAGGCAAGATAATGGGACTTTTGTGCCTCCAACGACCCTTGATTGCATTCATGGCTGTAGTTTTGGGTGGAGTAGGTGCTGTTTTTGCATTGGGGAGATTTCCCAGCCCTTTTGAGACCTTGGTCGGAGCAATTGCTGCATATTCCCTTACCGTGTCAATTCACATTCTCAACGATATCCTTGATTCTCAGAGAGATAGGCGAAAATGGTCGGCCAGGCCCCTGCCTTCTGGCCTGATCAAAAGGAGCCACGCTTTTTCATATTTTGCAGTAATGGCAGCGATCGGACTTAGTCTGGCATATATCTTCTTCAATTGGCAAACTGCCGCTCTCGGTGCAGTAACGCTTACTCTAGGAGGAATCTATACGGCTTTCCTTAGAGACAGAGTCGGATACATGACACTACCTTGGATTCCTGCCCTGATAGTAATTGGAGGATGGACAGCCTTTTCACCAACCGATATACTATCCAATCACGTACCGTGGTTGCTATACTTCCTGTTTGTGCTGTGGCAATCATTTCACATAGTATTGGAAGAACCATATGGCCTTGTTCCTACCAGGGCATTTGGCCTAGTATTGAGACCGAAAAGAGCAGTCTGGATTAGCATATCCCTTTCAATACTGACCTTCGCTCTGGGGATCGTAATATACCTCATCCTGCCTTTACACTGGATCTATCCTATCCTCTTAATAGGCAATTCACTTATGTTTTGGATCTCAGTAGTTCCTTTAGCAAAGGAGCCTACGTCTCCAGAATATGCCATGAGAGGTTTTCAGGTCGCGACAATCTATAATATTATATTATGCCTAGCTTTGATGCTGGCAACAATACTATGACGACAACAGGGAGAGAACCATGAAAAAGCTAATCTTGTTCGGAGGGAAAGGGGGGACCGGAAAAACCACACTTGCTGCGGCAACCAGTACACTCATCTCTAGGGAATACAGAACGCTTGTGATATCTTTTGATATCGCCCACAGCTTGTCTGATGTGTTTGGGATTCATATAGGGCCAGAAGTAAGGATGTTGAAGAAAAATCTATATGCACTTGAGCCTGATACGGAAGAAGTGGCAAAAGAATCTTCAGAAACGCTCCTGAGCAACCTCAGAAATATGTTGATGTCGACAAAGGTTGACAGGATCTTTCCAGAAATAGGAGAAATGATCAAATTCTTGGACCCTAAGTTTCTACCCTTATCTATTAAGAACAGTATGTTCTTTGAATACATCCTCCAAAATGAGTATAAGTATGACGTAATTCTTGCAGATTTTCCTCCAACCGGATCAATGTTTGCACTCTTGGAGATTCCGGAAACTCATCTAACTAAAGTCTTGGGAACAGGGGTCAAAATGAAGAAGAGACCGGTATTGTACTATCAAGTACTTGGTAGGCTTCTCTCCCCCTCAAAAATCCTAGATGGTTCTTCAGGTCTGTTTAGAGAGGGATTTCTCAAAGAAGCAGAAGCTTTGAGCCGGAGAGCTGACAGAATTCTCAAACGTTTGAGCGAGGCCTCCCTTAGATTGGTGACCCTACCAGAGAAAGCCTCAGTAGATGAAACTTACAGATCTGCTAGACTCTCCCAACATTATGCAAATCTGGATACAATATACATAAACCGTGTGATAACGGGAGATATAGCAGAGTCTCAATTCTTAAAGAAGAAGAAGCGTCTGCAAGACAAGTATATTCGTGAACTAGGCAGAAGCTTTAAGGACAAACTGATAATTGAAGTCCCGGACCTGAGCTTTGAACCATGCGGTCTTAAGAATCTAGAAAAGCTTTCACTACTGATCTATGAGAACTCAATCATAAACGCTGTACCTTTTGGGTAGCGCCTCTTCCTCTGCCAGAGCTGCCCAGATTTCAGCCAGAAACTAAATCTTTTGATCAGTGTTGTGGAAATCTGCAATTAAGTACTCATCTTCTTTGAGAAGGACTTGGAGACTGAGGATCGTAGAGTATTGAGGATTGCCGGAAAGGGTTATATACGCCCTAGCACCTAACTCAGAATGGGGGGGAGCAAAGGAATGATATCAAAATCGAAGAAATATCTCTTTCTGGCTATAATGCCTCTTATGGTGTTGTCTCTACTTAATTATCCCTTTACATCGGCAGCCCCTCAACAACTTACTCCAGGTGCATACATTACTGAGAGCTTTTCTATGAGTCTGACCTCATCGGGTGGTTCAGCTGAAATAAAAGGAACCTACAATTATACAGTCATCCAAGTATCTCCTACAAGTCTGACATATACTGTCGTTTGGGACTATACATCCATAACGAGGACCTCTGGAGGAACAACGACAGAACAAGACACTAAAACCGGAACTGTAACTGTGGATGTTAATTCACGTTTAGTCATCTCCTCAACCTGCTCCGACTTCTATCTGGAGGTGGGACATTACTGTGACCTATGGATTCCTACTGATGTAGGCATAGGTAGCGAGCTAGTAACCTTTGATGATAATCTTGTCGTAAGATCCTCAACGTTCTTTGATGGTTATGAGTGTTGGAATCTGGTGCCATCTCTTGGGCTTTCCGGCTTTGGTCAGCATGCCTATTATGAAAAAGAGACGGGCATATATCTTGGCGTTTATATGGAGGGTAATCTAGCCTCTATGGGATATCTTAAGGCTCAATCTGTGGTAACGAGTACGAATATCGATGCCTTATCCAACATAACTGGCCGGATTGGAGGATTTCCGTGGTGGATCATAATTGTCGTCGTAGTTGTCGTGATAGTGGCGGTATCCATTGTGGTGATATGGAGAAGAAGAAGGAAGGTTACCCCGCCCCCGGAAGGAGCCCCAGAAATTCCAGAAGGGGGACCAGCGGCCCTGCCACCCTCCAGGTTCTGTCCTTATTGCGGGACCGAGAATCTTCGAGAGGCGCTTTTCTGTGCGAATTGCGGCTCGAATCTAGAAGGGGCAGACTAAGTACGTCCGTATCGAATGAGTTAATTGCAGTCCAAAGGGGCTGAGACACAAGAATCACTCGGACTTGACTGATTGGATGTAGAACATTATTGGCCGTCTTCCTAGCCGTCAGCATTAAAAACCACTTCGGTCAATAAGATCCTCTAATGAACACCAGGAGCGACAAATGTCTATGCCGTATATAATCGAGGTGACAGTAAAGAGTCAGGAGGGAAAATGTGTTTTTGGTCACGAAGTCGGGGATAGGATAGTTTTTGATGGAAAATCAGTCAAAGGTGATATCTGCTACAGCGCCTTGATGGTGATACTTCCCAAGGTTTTTGCTATGCGTTATGGAGTTGAGTTTCCGTGGGCTGAAGATAACGGCACAATCTCCAATGTCTGCCCAGATCCTAGGAATCCGGTCGTGTTTGAAATTCGTCAAGCTGAGTAACGGACTACCAAAGGAATCTCGGTTCGCTATCGATGAGCGTAAATGGATAGATCTTATCAGACTGTCCCATTTCTGATCACTCCCCCAAAAAAGGTTAAATATGATAAACCAGCTACTAATGAGCGTGAGCGGAGAATTCTGCCGCGGGGGGAGCGAGAGGAGACGCCTCTTATGGTTAATGACGAATTCAAGAGGGAGTTCTCAGATACTTTCAATCGGCTTTGGCTCGTGTTTTTCGCACATCATACTCCCGATAAGTTCCATCGATGTCTGAAAGTCCAAATAAGAGGGAAGAAACTCTATTTTTGCGCTCGATGTACCGGAATACTATCTGGCACCTATACTGCCATTTTCTTATTTCCGCTGTTCCAGAGTCTTATTTCTCCGCTAATTGCTTCGATTATTCTTATTGCTTTTCCACTGCCTGTCATAGTAGACTGGCTATCACAATATGGCGGAAAGAGGGAAAGCAATAACAAAACTCGCGTAGCGAGCGGTTTTCTTTTAGGTTTTTCGATAGTGTCTCTCACCCATTCTGGAGAATATATATTAAAACTTATCACAATCTCTTTGTATGTTATTCTCGTTGTGCTTACAATCCTAATAATTAAGAATAAGGGAGGTAGTGTTATTCATGGGAGCGGGTAGAATTGCCGGAGCAAGTCTAATCGGAGTAATTGTACTGATTGTTTTAATGCCGCTTTCTCTTATGCTGGGGATCATTGGAGATATTGTGGCTTCTATCTTCGCAGGTTGTGCCGCAGGTTTCATAATGAATAATCCAGAAGGAGGAGCCTTAGCAAGCTGTTTCGTGGCACCCATCTGCGCAGGAATAGTGGCCTTTGTTGTTACGCTGGTTGGATTTGCAACTATTGGTCCGCTGTTCGGGCTATACGCAGGAGCAGCGAGTTTCTTTGATCTTCTAATCGCTTTTGTGCCGATCTGGCTCTGCTCAATGCTTGGCGGCCTAGCCGGTGGGATAATGAGTGCAGAAAAAGATGGAGAAGGACTGAGAATTGGTCCACGACTTCGAGAACGTGCAGGTCCCAGATTCGATGAGCCGGACGAAGGACCCAGGGTTCCTGCCGATACTGAGTCAAGAATCAGAGAACCACCAGTAGATTTCGTAATATGTCCCAACTGCAATACAAAGGCCCCTTCTGACGCCATTTTTTGTCCGGAATGTGGTGCCCACATATCCGAATGAAGATCATTGAGAATCCTCCGACGAATCTGCGTTCTGCCACTGGAGCAACTGAGATTGCTGCAGGAAGATTAAGCGGATCCGCTGTGTCCGTGAAATTCCGATCTGCTTGGGGCCGGTCACAGAAATCGACCCTTATGTACCGTAACCACAGTACGATAATTCTGCCAAGGTTTTGAGGTAAGTTTATAAGGCGACTCGCTAATTATTTGAGTACACGAGAATTCTAGAATTCACTCAGAATCCTAATTCTTCGTTAATTTACGATGTGGAGGTGTAAGTCGCTTGTCTTATAGAGGGTCCAGAACTATGTACAAGGCAGTCTGTTCTGAATGCGGTCAAGACTGTGAAGTCCCATTCAAGCCAGATCCCAGCAGACCAGTCTACTGTCGAGACTGCTGGAGCAAAAAGAGAAACAGATATTAGTCATCATTTCAGATCATCCGTTTCTTAAATCGTTTTTTGTTTTTCTCGAACATCTTCTTTTTTTCTTTTTTGGGTTCCTTCATTTGAATCAATTTGGATTCAGTATCTGTTATGTCACGTTGGGTATTCTTCTCCTTGTCTCTCGTCACTTTTCTGCAACAGCTACTAGCCTTTTAGCCATATGATCGTAAGCGGAGCCTGAAAGATCGCCATATATTCTTACCATGCTAAAACCGCTTCTTTCCAATGCAGCTAGTAGTTCTGAAGCCGAATAGAGTCGATGTGAGACCAGGAAATCCTTCCTGTTTTCCCCCTTGATTATGATCCAGCGGCTTTCTAACCAACTCCAGTTCCTCTTGACCTTCCGTTCCTCCAGAATGATGATTCCATCCCTTTCATACCAACCCCTTTCTCGGAAAACCCGTGCTAATTCCTCTTTCCCTCTCGTTTCCAATACTAATACTCCACCCTTCTTAAGCGAGCGAAAGATATTGACCAAGACCTGAATATCGTCTGACGGGTTTTTGAAATAGCCAAAAGTCGTGAACATGCTTATCGCACCATCAAAAGCATCAGGTCTGCAGAAACTTCTTATGTCATCTTCTACGAAGTCAACAATCAGGTCCTCAGACTTCGCTTGCTTTCTTGCTTTTTCCAAGTAGGCAGCCGTTCTGTCGACTCCGGTAACGCGAAAGCTTCTTCTGGCCAATTCCAATGAGTGCCTTCCAACGCCGCAACCTAAATCGAGAATCGCAGCTCCGGGCCTAACCTTCATAAAACTTAATACTTGATCAGTCTCGGTTGGTGTGGCAGCCCAGCGCTGTTCATCGAACATTATGGGTTCTGCCCATTCCCAAAACTCATCATCTTCGTACCATTCTCTCTCTCTGCTCATATCATATCCTCCGAGGAAACCTATAAAAAGTGAGAGTCATCTTTTGAGGCTTAATTAAGTATGACTGCCCAATAATAAAAGATACTGTAATTGGCCGCAGAGAAGTCATTTTTGCGGAAAGGCCAGCAAAATAAGAACAACGGGTGAGGCAGTATTAACTCAATAGCGAAGATCAACGGAGGCACAGGCGAAAGGAAGCTATATCTTGATAGGAATCTTCAGATTATTTTCGGAGTCACACTTATGGCTATCCTCGGAGTTGCCAGTATTGCTCCTGCACTTCCGGAAATAAGAGACGCTTTTGGAATAAGTGACCAAACAGTAGGACTGCTAATCACCTTTTTCACACTTCCAGGTGTTATACTGACCCCCGTCCTCGGAATCCTAGCCGATCGGTATGGCAGGAAGAAGATACTGGTGCCTTCCCTTCTTCTGTTTGGTATTGCTGGCGGAGCTTGTGCTTCTGCTACTGACCTAGCAGTTCTGTTGGTATTTCGATTCTTTCAAGGAATCGGAGCTGCCTCCTTGGGAGTACTAAATGTTACGATTATTGCTGATCTCTATTCTGGCAAGGAAAGAATTATGGCCATGGGATACAATGTAAGCATTCAGGGTGTAGGGACAGGAAGCTGGCCGCTGATCGGAGGATTTTTGGGAGATTTGGGCTGGCCCTTTCCTTTTTTGCTTCCGCTGGCTGCTATTCCTATTGGTTTAATTGTCTTATTCTCACTCAAGAATCCTGAGCCAAAGATTGAGAAGAGCGTGAAGGAGTATTTTGACGGCATTTGGAAGATAATAAGAGAATATCAAGTGCTTATACTCCTTGTTGCTGCCATCATTAATTTCTTCCTTATTTATGGAGTGCTCATAACCTACTTCCAGTTCTACCTAGAAGGGTCATTTGGGGTAGACGTAAGAATAAGGGCCATAATTCTTGCAGCAGTCTCCTATATCTCTGCTCTGGTTTCTTCTCAGATTGAGGTCTTTACTAGGAGATTCGCCAAATGGAGGCTCGTAAAGATGTCATACGTTCTCTTTGCCCTTGCGCTAACTATTATTCCATTTGCTACCAATATCTGGCTCATTTCTATCCCGATCTTGATATTCGGATTCGCCATGGGCATTCTTATGCCCATCATTGTGGACATTCTGACGGGATATGCCCCCACTAAGCAACGGGCCGGGGTCATGTACGTCTACGGAATGACTCTACGACTGGGGCAGTCTTTGGGACCGGTTGTAATGTCGCTATTCTTCATATTGGGGGGAATTACTCTTGTTTTCTTTGCCGGAGCTTGTTTTTCGATAGCCATGTTTGCGGTACTGTCTTTGACAGTACGAAGAAACAGCAACTCTGACCCGGGGAACCGCAAAACCATTAAATAACCAAAACACTATATTCAATAGTCAAAAAGGTAGGGGAGGGAATCTATGGCTGAGGGTAAAAGAAGGACTGCTGGTATATATGTCATTACCATTCTACTGCTGGTGGCAGCTTTTATCTGGTTCGTGGACGGCCTTATACACCTCAATATCGTCGAGATGTCAGGACTGGAAGTTCTTTTTGGAGCTATCTTTCTTGGAATTCGCTATATCTTTCTGCTGCTTCTGGGGGCTACTCTTACAGTAGAGTTTTTCACGATGATGGGCTATATAATGCTGGTCTGGGGAGTACTTAACGCGCTAATGGCGTTCTTATTGATATCGACCATGAGCAACTGGGCAAGGATGGCAACACTCGGGGTTGGAGTAATTGGACTTATAACCGCGGTTATATCACTAGGTGTATTCGCGGGGATACTAGAGTTAATCACAGTTGTTTACCTATCTGGCAGTGAACATCTTAATTGGGTTTTAACCAGAATTACTTTAGCAGGGGCACTCTTTTTAGGATTAGTTGCGGTTTTGCCTTCGTTAGCGCAAAATGTAACTGAAGC
>JBHLPL010000139.1:0-3595 GCA_048939465.1 Promethearchaeota archaeon
ATCTTCTGAAGAGAAATGAGAGCCTGATAAGGGAGAGGGGTGAAAGAGCTTTTGCCCCATTGATGGGAGAATTAATGAGGCAAGTCAGGGGGAAAATCGATGGCAAGTATGTGGCTTCCTCCTTGAGAAAGAAGATTCAAAAATTCGTATAGTTCTTTCGTCTCAAAGAATGTGTTCTAGTCCTGAGAGAATTGGGGTAGTGGTATATCATGAGGAATGATGAAGATGAACTTCAGGGGTACCATGGTTATGTTCGAAGAAAACTGAAACAGGCTGGCGTAGGAATCTGGAGTGTTGTAAAAATCCAGAAACAAGAGCAAGAATTCAGAGGAATTATATTGCCGCGGAGTGAACTAGGGGACGATAGGCATGTAGTCCTGAAACTTGAAGATGGCTATGATGTGGGAATTAGACTTGACGAGAACACAGTTATCCGAGAAATCTCAAGAAAGCCAGCACATTATAAGCTGCCGGAAAAAAAGATTGCCCTTGACTCCAGTAAACCTAGTGTAACGCTGCTTGGGACTGGGGGGACCGTTGCATCCCGTCTGGACTACCGAACCGGAGCTGTGATTCCTGCTTTTACTCCTCAGGAGCTTTTTTCAGCAGTACCTGAGCTCAGTGAAATCTGTAATCTGACTCCAAAGACCTTATTTGAAATATTCTCTGAAAATATGAGGCCTGAGTACTGGATCAAAATAGCAGAATCAATTGCAAGAGAAATGAATGATGAAAAAGCCGACGGCATCATAATTGCTCATGGTACCGATACCATGAGCTATACTTCTGCTGCGTTGTCTTTTATGATAAAAAATCTGCCGGCTCCAGTAGTTCTGGTTGGAAGTCAAAGAAGTTCAGATCGCCCTTCAAGCGATGCTGCCCGGAATCTTATTCATGCAGCTACTTTAGCCAGTTATGGTGACATCGCGGAAGTAGTGGTTTGCATGCATGGAAGCAGCAGCGATGATTACGCTCTAATTCATCGCGGGACTCGTGTACGAAAAATGCATAGTAGTCGTAGGGATGCTTTTCGTACAATCGGAGATATTCCGATGGGGGTTGTAAAAGACAGCACTATTACAATGCTAAAGAAGGATTACAGACGTCGAAAAGATTGCGAAGTGGAATTAGATATCAAACTTGACCCCAAAGTCGCACTTCTGTACTTCCATCCTGGTATGCAAGCGGACATCATAGACCATCTGATAGATAGAGAGTATAGTGGAATTGCTTTAATAGGAACTGGATTGGGACATATATCCAACACCCTTTATGATTCCGTTGAGAGGGCCATTCAAGAAGGCATTGCCGTGGTGATGACTGTGCAGACTCTCTGGGGATATACCGGGATGAATGTATACGAATCCGGAAGGAAGCTACTTTCAATGGGGGTCATACCCGGCGCAAACATGCTGCCAGAAACCTCATTAGTAAAGCTGATGTGGGTTCTTGGGCATACAGAAAACCGCGATGAGATTAGAAAGCTCTTTACTACAAATGTAGCTGGCGAAATAACGTCAAGGGAAACCTATGACGGATATATTGTTCTCCAGGGAGTTGAAGATAGCGTCCTCCCCCTCAAGAATCAAAAGCCATCAAGCGAGTAGCAAATCTGTATTGACCCTTTCACACGTTAAATATTTTAAGACCAATTTATAATTGATAATGGTGGTGGGGGAAGTTGATAATTGATATTACTGTTCTAGTTACTTTCTTGACCATTGTAAGCATTGTTTTGGCCATAGTCGTTTCAGTCATAAGAATCTTCTATTATAAAGAAAGAATGGAGGCCCTTGATGAAGACGGAGACACTGAAGAGGTAGTTACCAAAGGAGCTCCTACATACAGCAACTACAAATGCCCTCTATGCAACGGAGATGGAATATACAAGGGAAAGAAATGTGGAGCTTGCGAAGGCGTAGGCATGTTTAGAGCCCCTCAAGATTCTGTGGTTTGTGGCACATGTGGCGGAGCAGGTCTATATCAAGACAAAAGGCAGAGCAAAAAGAAGTGTAGAATATGTAGGGGGCGAGGCAGAGTGCCCTCTTTTCCTATCAAGGGCGAATACGAGGAATATGAAGATGATGACTAGCAGCAAGGATGGCGATACTTCTTGGATTAAATTGATCTAAAAAGCATAAATCGAGACTTACACAAAAATAGATAATAGATATTGTATTAACTTGTTGGGCTGGCTGAATGGGCTTACGACGCTGCTTGGAGGCAGAGGCGCCTCTCTTTAATCCTTTTCTTTC
The DNA here is from genome assembly GCA_048939465.1 of Promethearchaeota archaeon. Lineage (GTDB taxonomy): Archaea > Asgardarchaeota > Odinarchaeia > Odinarchaeales > JBHLKK01 > JBHLKK01. The sequence goes on from JBHLPL010000139.1 coordinate 2,256, forward strand.
GCTTCTTCCAGCTCTTCTTCGAGTTCTTCAATGGGTATTGGCGGTGGAGTTGTCATCATGGTCCAGCCAATCCACGCTGCAATGGCAAATATTCCCAATATGGCTATCCACAATGGCAGTGTCTGAGCCCAATAGAGGTTAGCATATAACGTGTCGCCAAGCGGGAATAAGTGCGGAGCTAATGGGACTAGTATTACCCAGTAGGTATAACCTAGTATGATCAGAACAGATATGATGAAAATGATTCCTCCATACGCCTTATCTCGGGCCATACTTTATTTCCTCCATCAATTTCAATTTCTTTATTCTCATGTCTCTTAAATGTTTTTTTGTATTCGATTCTTTTGTTATTTAAGTCTTCTGTTTACATTTCTCCCTGTCCGCTTCTTCTAATCTTGCCAACCAATCTGGTCTTTCCAGGGTCAATTCTCTGTGCAATTGCGTAATAGTACGTGAACCACTCTAAAGGAATCGTATAAAGAGGTGGCGTTAACAGATTTCCAGCATAGCCAGAAATCTCATAATCCGTAAAAGCAAATGGGTCTACGGCCAAATATCTATTCTCTCCACCGTATCTCTTCCAAACCTTTTCAATAAATTCTAGCTGGTTTGAGAGAGATTTTGAAATAAAATCCTTTTTGGTTTTTAGCAGAATTAGAGGCTTTTTATTTCTGTTTTCAGGCTCAAGAGTTTCGATAAGACTGTGCGAGAACTCTTCAGCTTCAATAGGACAAGCATCCTGTTTGCAGGCTTCCATAAGCATTATCAGGGCTTGTTTTCGTGCTATTGGATATCGTGGACCATCACCCACTACGTAAAAACTTGAACCGGAGAATTCTAGAAAATCTTCCGCTTTTTCTATACTCCAATCTATCACGTCCTCGGAACGGCTGAGGTCGTCTATCAGTCGGGGGACTTCCTTGATTTGCTTTTCAATGAATTCCTCAACACCCTTTATTTCTCCATGTAGGGCAAACAAAAGTAGGATATTCAATAATGCAAGCGTTGAATGAAATGTAGCAGTAGAAGGTGTAGGTCTCTCGGGATATAGAATCGTATGTGTATTAAGAATAATTCCCCCGTGATCCTGTATTTGATATAGAGTCTCGAAGCTTTTTTCTTTCAAATTCGTTATCCCTATTACCTCTGTCCCTTCCGGCCCCACCCTTTTCAGTGCATCTATGGTATCTTTAGTCTTACCGGATTGCGAAACAAAAATCGTACATGTTCCTTTTCCTCTTCTAATACCGTAATCTGCAAGAACCCTTGAATGAATAACACGAATAGGTTTATGTGTGAAGTGCCTCCACAAGTACTCAGATATCATAGGAATTAGATAT
>JBHLPL010000064.1:0-10986 GCA_048939465.1 Promethearchaeota archaeon
AAGGAACCAATAGCCTTTTGATCTGAGGGCAGACTTCATTCAGAAAAGAATCGAGTTTTTGAGCAAATTCAATGTTCCAATCTTTGTGGGGTTTACATTGTGGTGCAAACTGCCCTCTGGATGGGGGCTGAACAGTATGACTTTTCCTTTGCCGAAATTTGAGAGCAAAATTGCCCCCTCGGCCGTTTCATACACCGCGAGAACTTCAACACCGGGGCCTGCCTTCATCAAAGGACCATTTTGATAATAGATTCTAATAGAACCATAATATCCGCTGACTATCGGATGTTCTGGTTTCACTATCTTGATTTTTCTTATACCTCTTCCTTTTGCTCTCTTGATTTCAACGTCGATTATGTCAAGTCCGGTTTGAACCTCGTTAAATTCTGATGGTAATATAACTAGCTTTGGGGCAATATAAGCTCCTGAACATATACCTATGAATTTCCCCCCTTGAGCAACGAAACTTCGTATCCTCTTTCGTCCAAGGTTTCCCAGACTAGGCATATACAGCCAGGTATAACCCCCTGGAACAACAAGTATGTCATGCCCCAGAAGTTTGCCCTCCTGGATATCTTTTTCGTTGACTTCCTGATGTGTGACTGTTAGTCTTTCTAAAGCAATCCTGACATCAGGAGCGGTTTTGACACCTGTTCCGGCAAATACTGCAACCTTCAATCGATTTCACCTGTCACTTCGCGATGCTACCAATAGTTGATAGACGGAATATGTTTTAACTCTTATCAAATAGATTTAAAACGTTCAAGACCATAATCTTTCAAAGGTATTCGAGAAGAATGGCTCTTCGCCAGGAGACTCATCGAGGGAGAGAATTGGTCTCAAAAAAAGAACATAAGAAATATATGAAAAAAGCATATGGCGCTGAGCAAAAGGCTTTCAAAGCTTGGGATAAATCAAAGTATAAGGAAGCCGCTGATTTCTTTAAGGAAGCCGCTGATCTCTTTGAAAAAGCCATAGACGGGGCTCCTTCCGTCGGAAAGAAAAAGATGGCTGTTACCAACACGTACGTTGAAAGATGCAATTACTACTGGGTTTACGGGTTGAAGTATTACTTTGAAGATGAGGACCACGAAAAAGCAGCACAAAACTTCAAGAAGGCCATTCAGGTCAAGCAGAAGATGTTCAGGGTTGAAAAGTACAAGAAAGGACAAGATAAGCCGGATCCTTGGCTGGTTCGCCAACAAGCTTCGCTTCGTGAACTTTATGCTCTTTTTTATCTATCTTCAGCGATTTTGGCAGAAAAAGGAAAGAAGATTGAGAAAGCAGCCGAGCTTTTTGAGAACGCTGCCAGGAGTTATTTAAGACAAGCAACCTTGTACGAGCAAATTGGTAAACCACTACACGGTTCCAGAATCCACGCTTATAGCGCGTATCTCCGGACCGGTGAGTGCTACAGAAGAATGAAGCAACTGAAAAAGGCTCTGAACTACTATATGATGATAATAGAAGCCTATGAAAATGCCTCTGGTGCGCTTAAGAAGCGTCTCAAGACGGTTGTAGCATTAACACACGGCGAGCTGGGAGAGTACCATAAAACACAGGGCAATCTTGGAAAGGCCATTGAAGAATATCAGAAATTCTTCAATTGGGCCAAAAAAATTAAGCTAGACCAAGAGCAAGCCGACGAAGTCACAAGATCTATCTGTATCTTTGCTGCCATACAGGTAAAGCAAGACAGACCCAACGAAGCCCAAAAGATTGTCAAGGCTTTTAAGGGACAAGGTGTAGGAAAGGACGTTAAACCTTTCACGGAACATAACTGGTATAAGCTTGCTGTTCTAATCGCCGAGTTTGGAATGAAAGAAGACGACGAAGTGCTCCGAGAAGCCAAACTGGCTTACAATTCAATGGAGGACAAAAAAAAGGATCCATTTGTTTCGTCCTTTTTCGAAGAGTTTTCCAAATGAGTAAAGAGCACTTCTTCAAACCACTGCCAAAATCGAAGAGTGAATCTGCTTTAGCTGGAACGGACTGTTTGGCAATAGACAATGTGAAACTTATTATATTACTTTATTTTATATCTGCTATGAAAAAAGAACCTATCAGGATCTTGGATAGTTTTAGGTGAAGCAATTGAAGATTCTCGTAACCGGTCCGACGAGGGCTGGAAAGAGCACAATCGTCAGCGCTTTGACCCGTGGAAAGAGTGTAAGTATCGACAAGCATGGGACAACAGTTGCACTGGATCATGGAGTTATTGAAGTTCGAGGAATAAAGATGTATCTTTTTGGCACACCAGGGTTAGAGCATTTCTCAGCGTTGCGAAAAATCTTGGCAACAGGGGCTGACGGAATACTTTTCATGGTTGATAGTAGTGAAAAGAAGAATGATTCTCTGGCTAAACGTATATGGAGAGAGATAAGCATTCTAGCACCCACAATACCGTGTATTGCTGTGGCAAACAAGCAAGATTCGCCTAAGGCTCGAAAACCAGATGAGCTCCGCCGCGATCTAAACTTTCTTGTAGGTGTTCCGGTGATTCCCGTGAGTGCTGCTAAGGGCACGAACCTAAGAACACTGATGGGTGCTCTGCTCCTTCTGATTGTAATGGAATGGAGTCCGTTGCTCAGAAAAGTCGATTCACGTAGCGGCTCTGCCAGAGGTCTGGAGCTTTTTGCCGAGGACCTGCAAGTGAAATTGGATAAAGCTAAAAACTATCTTAGGTGGCTTGAGTTTAGGGAACTAATCAAGGTTGACTGGAACAAGAATGTCTTTTACTTAAAGAAAGAGCTCAAGGATATGTTGGATACACCTAGTTCGGCACTTACCGCTCATCGCTAAATTGCTAGTGTTGTCCTGTGAAGATATAATCAGTATGGAAGAAAGATCGGAAACATCAAGAATAAATAAGGCTTTATCTCTCGAATATTTTTTCAATATCTAAACAGACTGTTGTTTCTGCATCTATAATTCCTGGCATACTTCTTATCTTGATAGCTAATTGAACGCCTTCCTTCAGAGTACCCGCTTCGTGTATGATAACGATGTCATGAGCGCCGATTGTTAAATAAACTCCCTCCACTCCTGGAAGTTCAGGTATTTTATGCGCCATTGCCAGATAAGCCTCATGTTCTCGTTTTGCTTCTATATCTGCAAAGGTTATGAATTTCACTAGCCTTCACCTCTAAACGCAATTGATTTAAAACTCTATATATAGAACGATAGTAATTATAAATACTATTTGAGGCGAAGAATCGTGAAGACGCTCAATAAGGATTTTGTTAAAAGAACCTATGCCCAGATTAAGTCCATAATTCAGCCAGAGTCAATTGCGATAATTGGGGCGTCAAACAAGATCAATACAATAAATGGCATAATAACAAGAAACGCCCTTACGGGGGGCTATCTTGGAAGGATTTACTTGGTTAATCCGAACACAAATAACATATTCGGAAGAACAGTGTATCCCACTATCAAAGAAATCCCTGATAAGATCGATCTGGCCGAAATTGTCGTTCCTGCGCGTATTGTCCCGAAGATTATGAATGAGGCGGCGGAAAAAGGAGTCAAGGGGGTAGTTATCGTATCGTCAGGATTTGCTGAGGTGGGGAACAACAGACTTCAGGATGAGATTCTGAAAATAGCAAGAGAAGGCAATGTGCGGATCATTGGCCCAAACTGCTTTGGATTGATTAACACGGAATCTGAATTGGACATCACCTTCACATTTTCAAAAGCAATCAAGGGTTCTATAGCATTTATCTCTCAGAGTGGAGCCATTTGTAGCGGAACCTTGGATTGGGCTTCTAGAGAGGAACTGGGATTCTCCAAATTCGTAAACCTTGGGAATAAATCTGATGTCGATGAGGCCGATTTGCTGCTCTACCTGGCCAAAGATAAACAAACAAAGGTAGTAACTTTATACATGGAAGGAATCAAAGAAGGCCGAAAACTCTTCAATGTTGCAAAGGAAGTGACCAAGGATAAGCCCGTAGTTGCCATAAAATCGGGAGTGAGTGATGTTGGTGCAAGAGCAGCCCTTTCCCATACTGCGTCAATTGCTAGCTCGGACGAAATAGTTGAAGCTGCATTCAATCAGGCAGGCATTATAAGAGTCCATGATCTCGAAGAATTGTTTGATCTTGCAGTCGCGTTTGCTTATCAGAAACCGGCCAAGGGCAAGAATGTTGCACTAGTCTCGAATACCGGTGGACTGGCCGTAATAACTGCTGATTGGTGTAGGAAAATCGGATTAGATATTCCTGTTTTTAGGGACGAAACCGTAGAAAGACTGAAAGAGGTCTTGTTACCAATTGCCTCTCCATTCAATCCTGTTGATATGACAGGGACAGCTGACTACGATGTCTATCGACATGTACTTGAGTGTGCTTTTCGTGAAGAGAATATCGATTGTGTTATTGCCATCTTTGCCTCTCAAGGCGTAATAACTGCGGATGAACCTGCCAAAGCTGTCGTTGATGTTTCCAAACGGCATAACAAGCCCGCTTTGGCCTTCTGGATGGGTGGTTCAAGCATAGTGGAGGCTTTGGAAATCTTCAAGGAGAACCAGATTCCTGTATACTCCTCACCCAAAAGAGTTGCCAAGGCTGCATATTTCTTGTCAAGATATGGCATCTACAAGGAAAATCTGCATAACTGTGATTGATTCACACAGCATCTTCGAAAAACGGATTGCAGAAACGAAAGACTAAATTATATTTATTAAGGAAATAATAAATAAAATGAAAGACCATTCTCCAAAAGAGTATGCCGGGCGGGTGGTCTAGGTGGTTATGACATCCTCAAAAGAGACATAAGACCGCGCTTACAACGCGGAGATTTGACAACAGAATGTCAGACCGGAAGTCCGGAGTTCAAATCTCCGCCCGCCCACCACCTCCTTGAAAAGCAATCGTGTGTTCTATCCTTTATGCTAGGGGCTGAAGAAGTTGAATTGGGAGAAAGCATCTGAAAACGTAAAAAGTGAATCTCCTAGAGTAGGCAGAATCAAGCAACTTAGCGGGATAGATCCTAAACTGACCTTTAACATTTGCTATTGGGCAGCAAATTCGATTAGAAGTAAGTGCGTTGAACTCTCCGAGACCGAAAATCCATATTCGGGAAATGCAACACTTCTTAGGTCAGAAGAGGATGATAAGATTGTCGCTAGTGTGAGCGTCAGTGAAGAATCAAAGACAGTTGGTGTTAATGTTTGGTGCACAAACCCGGAATATCTTGAACCGACCTTGAATGATATCGAGGACTTGATAGAAGAAAGTCTGGATAATGCTAGAAATCTGAGTGATGAGAAACAAGACCTCGTACTCCGCCTAATCGATATTGAAAAGGAATTAGATGCTGGTCTAAGATCGATTCTTTCTGGTGGGAATATGCGCAGCGTATACTTCTCCTTGGCAGACAGTCGGGAAACCTTATATAAACTGCTGGGCCCTGATCACTTCGATCCAATTCTCTTATCCATGGGTCGGCTGTTGGAAACGCTCTATGGCTATGATGATAAACAGACTCTCGACAAAGAAGGCCAAGGAAGAATCGCTCTGAATGTGTTGAGATGGAAAAAGCGAATAGATGAATTGATAAAACAGAATCTCGCTTCCTGATTATCAGAGAATTTAATAGGCAATTGAGGATTATGGTTGTGTTCTGATTGGAGGTCAGGTAGATGGGCAAGATCAAAAAGGGGATAAACTGCAGTGTGGAATCATGCAACGAGAATGCAGTTCGTTCCTTGTCTCCTGAATTAGTCAAGAAGGCTAACCTGCGAATAGATATTGGAAAATCCACCAGAGTATACGTGTGTATGACTCATTACAAGGAAATCAAAAAAGTGATGAGAAAGGAAAAGCAAAAGGAAAAATGGAGACATGGAACACCTTTCTAATTCCACGCAAAACTATGAGGACTCTTGATGTTTGATAGCTTGTCATGATGTGATTGCGTTGAAACCAAGCGCCGATAGCTTGTCTGTATTCCAAAAGAACGAAGAAAAAAGATAAATGCTATTGAAAGGCTTTTATGAAGTGCGAAAAGCTTAAAAATGAGGCTATTATATGGAAATTTGCAGGGTGACAGTGTTGGCGAGGGATAGAGAAATTCAGAGCTAAATGTCTGAAAAGCCTCCTTTTGGTAGTTCACCTTCCATCTTACGAAATACTTTGTCTGCTGAGCCCTGATTATTTAAGATTAAAAGGCGATGTATCCCCATGGTAACCGTAAAGGAAATATCAAAAGCTGTATCCTTTCCAGATTTAGAAAGTGCAATAATGAAATCTTGGAAAGATAATAAAACCTATGAGAAGGTCAAAGCTTTACGAAAGGAATCTCCGGAGTACTTGTTCATAGATGGTCCTCCATATACAACAGGACACATTCATGTTGGTACAGGCTGGAACAAGGTATTGAAGGATTTTATTCTGAGATATAAGCGCATGAGGGGATACAATGTAAGAGACACGCCGGGTTATGACATGCATGGACTTCCAATCGAAGTGCGCGTCGAACGTGAAATGAAGATTACAAATAAAAAGCAAATTGAAGAGATTGGAATCGATAAGTTTGTATCCAGTTGCAAAGAATTTGCTTTGAGCTTTCTGGATACCATGACAGATGAATTTAAACGCCTGGGTATCTGGATGAACTGGAAGAAGCCATATGTGACCCTCGAAAATGATTATATTGAAGGGGTTTGGTGGGCGATCAAGAAAGCTTTCGAGAATGGCTATCTGTATAAGGGCTTACGCCCTCTGAACTGCTGCCCCAGATGTGAGACGGCAGTGGCCAAACACGAGTATGAGTATCAATCTGTCGAAGATTACTCTATTTTCGTGAAATTCCCAGTTGAAGGAAAAGCTAATGAATACATAGTCATTTGGACTACTACTCCATGGACTCTCCCGGCAAATCTATCAGTCATGGTCCATCCTTTCTTTGAGTATGTCAAGGCTGAAGTTGGCGACGAGGTTTGGATAATGGCCAAAGGGATGACTACTTCCTTCATTCAGGGCCTCTTGGGAAGGGATTTCAGAATACTGGAAGAATTCGCTGGAGAGAAGCTTTCGGGATTGAAGTATGTCCATCCGCTGAGGGAGGAGGTGCCGAGGCAAGAGGAATTAGAGGGAGAATTCGAATATGTCCATCGGATAATTCTAACTGATGAATTTGTAACTCTGGAACAAGGAACAGGATGTGTGCATTCTGCGCCGGGACATGGTCCAGAAGATTTCGCCGTGGGACAGAAGTATGGTCTGCCTGCTTTTTGTCCTGTGGATGAGTCTGGTCACATGACCGAGGAAGCTGGAAAATACGCTGGGATGACTTTGGAAAAGACAAGCGAAGCTGTCCTCGAGGATTTGAAACGGAAGGGACTTCTGATTAATGTGGGAAGAGTGAAACATGATTATGCTCATTGCTGGCGGTGTAAAACCCCCCTGATTTATCGTGCCACTGAACAATGGTTCCTGAAAATGAGCGCACTAAAGGACAAGATGAAAAGCGAGAACAATGGAGTTTATTGGATGCCTCAATGGGCTGGCAATCCTTGGTTCAATAATTGGATTGAGAACATTCAGGATTGGTGTATATCAAGGCAGAGATACTGGGGCACTCCTATGCCTATTTGGATGTGCGACAAATGTGGTTATGCTGAAGTCATAGGTTCCGCCAAGGAGCTAAAAGCCAAGAGCAAAATGGAACCTGAAGACCTCCACCGACCTTGGATAGACAAAGTAACTTGGAAATGCAGCTGTGGGGGGACAATGAAAAGAGTTGAAGACGTTCTGGACGTCTGGGTCGATAGCGGATCATGCGTCTGGTCTTCAATTCCTGCAATGTTAGGAAAAAAGGAATTTGAGAATTGGAAGCAAGCGTCATTGATTCTGGAGGGAAAGGATCAGATTCGTGGTTGGTTTAATACACTAATGAGTTTGGGTATTGTCACATCGGGAAAGCGTCCATACAATGCAGTCTATATGCATGGAATGACCAATGATGAGAATGGCAAACCAATGAGCAAATCTCTAGGAAACTTCACTTCACCAGAGGAGGTTACAGAAAAATTCGGTTCGGAGACCTTCAGGTTTTATTCAGTAGGTACAGCAAATCCGGGGGAAGATATGAGATTTAGCTGGAGGGCGATAAAGGATACTCATCGAGTCTTGAACATACTCTGGAATACATATGTATTCGCGACTACCTTCATGAGGAGTGCAGATTTCGATCCAAAGAAACACCCTCTTGAAAAGACCGACCTTCAGCCAGAAGACAGGTGGATTCTGTCGCGGGTAAATACGCTCGTTGAACAAGTGACTGATCGATTTGAAATGCTGGATCTGCAAGCAGTACCTAGACTCTTACGTGACTTCATCGTGCTTGATTTGAGTAGGTGGTACATCAAGCTCATAAGAGAAAGAACTTGGGTAACCGCAAGAGGACCTGAGAAGATTGCTGGTCTTGCAACCCTTTATTATGTACTGCATAGACTTCTCCGATTACTGGTTCCGTTAACACCCGTACTAGCTGAAGACTTCTATCGACATCTAGTAAGACCAGTTGATCCTAATGCTCCTGAAAGCGTTCACATGACAGATTGGCCTGAGGCTGAGAATGATCTAATAAACTCTGAGCTCGAAGATCAAATGAATCTTGTTCAAGATATTGTTGAGGCTTCCCTTGCCATAAGACAAGAGGAGGGAATAAAAAGAAGATGGCCTTGCGGGAGTTTGTTTGTCAAATTAAAGGCAGGTGTGAGCCTCGGCGAGGAGTTATTAGAAATAGTCGGAAAGATGGCTAATGTGCACGAGATCCAGACAGTTGGAGAGGTAAAGCCATCTGAAAGCCTTAAAGAGCGGGAGCTTGCTCAATGCTGGGTATATCTTGATACGGAGGTCACAGAGGAGCTGAGGGCTGAGAGATTTGTTAGAGAGCTGATAAGGAATGTTCAATTCACAAGAAAGAAGAATTCATACCATGTTGGAGAAGAGATTGAGCTTGTGATACTGCTTGAAGACAAGAAACTTCAAGAATACGTAGAACAGTTTGAAGAGTCAATAAAGAGCAAAGTAACCGCTAAAACTCTCAGTGTATTATTGCGGCCACCCCAAGAACCTGACAAATATGCCAAGGGAAAAATGAACTACGAAGGTAAAGACATTGTGATTTATTTTAGACGAACGTCTCAGTAAAATATATGGAAAAGATTTTAAGGAGCCACAGTAAATCTCAGATACAGTGGGTGTCGGCAATCTTTGACCGGTGGGGCCGTAGCTCAGCCTGGATAGCATAAGAGGCCCGGATGGAGCGCCGGCCTTATAAGACCACGTTCCAAACAAGAGTTTCATGCTCTAAGAAAGCCGGAGATACCTTGTGAATTCCACAAGGTAATGAACGTCGTGGGATCGAAGCCCGCCGGCCCCACCACTCATTCTTAGACAATGATGCTTTGAATGAATGACTGAACGCGTATGACTATATCTTACGGTATGATTTGAGTCGGGTGATTGGGTTGGAAGACAAATCTAAGTCTGCCTCCAAGTATGAAGTTGAACTGATTTGGGACAAGCAAACAGGCGGGGTGGCACAGATTGAGGGTCAACCTCAATTGAAGTTTGACATCCCCCAGAAATACGGAGGATTAGGACGGTATTACTGCGCAGACGAAGTATTCCTTGCTTCGTTAGGATGGTGCATTCTTGCGACATTCATCGACTTCAGAAGAAAGTTTAGATTACTCTCAAAAGATGTTAAAGTGTCGTTGAATTCATCGATCGAGTCACGTAATGACGGGTATCACATTACAAGAATACGGGGCTCTTTGGATGCAATTGTCAAAAGGGGCCAAAAAGCCAATGCAGAAAGGTGTGCAGCGCTGGCCAAAGAATATTGCCATCTTACTCGTGCGATTCGAAAAACGATTCCAATTGAAATCTCAATAAACATCCTAGAAGGCTAGACACAATTCTTCTCAAGGTTTGTTAATACGCGTTGTTTTTATATTAAGAGCGAGAATATCCAAAATAATAGTTAGAGGGAGGCCCTCAAATGTCTGAGCGTAGAAGGCGGAAAACCATTTTTGATGAATTGAAGCGAATGAGAAGGGCGATTGACAGCATGTTTAAAGATTTCTTTGGGACAAGATTTTCAGAATCCGAACTATCTGAGGCTGGAGTCTGGACTCCGCCGACAGATATTACTGAAACGGAAAATGAAATAATAATAACGACAGATATTCCGGGGGTTTCTAGAGAAAACATTGATCTAAGAGTGTCGGAGGACACGGTTGAAATCAGTGCTCAAGTCAAACATGAGGAAAAAGAGGAAGAGCGCGGTTATCTGAGGCAGGAACGGAGCTATAAACGATTCTATAGACGCCTACCGATACCTGTAACTGTTAAGCCGGAAGAAGCGAAAGCAACATGCAATAACGGTGTGTTGGAAATCAGAATTCCAAAAATGGAGCCGAAGAAAAAGGTTAGCATAAAGATAGAGTAAAACCGGCGGATCGTGCTGAATAATCAGCAAAGGTCGAAGACTTTTTTTCAATAGGTGCCCTCGAGGGTTAAGATCTCTTTCGAACGATGAGTTTCTGAATCTCTACAATTACGAGAGCTGAAGATGAGACTAAGATAATTAATAGCCACTCGAATAGCCCTATGGGTACAGTTCCGAATACTCCCTGAAGGAAGGGTACGTAAATCACTGCCAGCTGGAGTAGGATTGAGCTAAATACCGCTCCTATCAGGTGTTTATTTGTAAGCACTCCTATTTCGAACAGAGAGTTCCTTTCTGATCTGAAGTTGAGAACACTGAACATTTGAAACATCATTAGTACAGTGAAAGCTATCGTTCTGGGTCCTGCCAACTCAGGATCTGGGGGATATAAATTCAGGCCGTATATGAATAGGGCCAGTGTGCCTACGCACATTATCGCTCCCACACCTATGGCATAGACTAGTGACTTCCTGGACAGAATCTCTTCCCTAGGATCCCTAGGCTTACGCTCCATTATAT
>JBHLPL010000065.1:0-10942 GCA_048939465.1 Promethearchaeota archaeon
ACGAGTACCGAAGTTGATTTTTCTACACCCCATCCATTGGCGTCTATCATGTATATGTTATCAGATAGCTTGCAGGTATCAGCAAGTATCTCCATCTTCTCACCTCCCCCAATGATCGGTAGCACCACTATCTCATCGGTATTGCTCACCTCAGTTCCAAGAGAAGCAGATAAACCATTTATTAGAACTATTACTTTGTCTTCGCTTATCCTGACGCCCAGCAAATCCTTGACTTTAGTCTTTTTGCTGATCTGTATCTCCTTCTTCTTGAATTTGGCCAAACTTGCAACATACCCTAGCAACCTAATCTTGACCATCAAGTCTTCACCGGGTCATTTTTACGTATTCTCCAAGTTCCTCTGCCACATACGCCAGCCCCAACTTCTCCAGCGTTTTTTTGGTGGGTATCCCCCTCTCATCCCATCCTCTGGCTTCGTAATACCACGAAAGCATTTTTTCGTATCCATCTCTATCGAGCTTTCTTCCTTTTAGTGGGCCTTTCGTAAGAGGTTCTTCGAACCATCTTTCTGGAACAGAGTCCATTTTCCTGTTCCATTCGCCTCCGAGCTCTCGCACCCAGAATGCTCTAATCAGTGCGTATATCCTATCACCGATGACGTATAACTCATTCATCGTGTAAGAGATACCCGTTACAGCCTTAATGTATTTAGGATACCAGTCCATTTCAAACCCAAGTTCAATCCACGGAAGTCTACAGGTACCCATCCCCTCGAAAATCCCTCCCCTTATCCTTTGGAATTCAATTATCTTATCAACCTTGTCTCTACTGTATGATTCTCTCCCTACTTTCATTTCCCATGCTATAATCCACGCATCTTTATGGTGTGCGCCGATGGGGGAGGTGCCGAAAGCCAGAGCCATGCCTGGATTACAGTGACAGTCATATGCAGAGGCCACCAATCCTTTGGAATGGATCGCCCAAACGTGTGACCCTTGTCCGAGTCTCTGTGAGAATCGCTCGACACCGTCTGCAATAGTATTGCCTAAACCTCTCCTGTAGGCAGTATCCTTAATCAGCTTCTTAACTTTCTCAAAATTGCCCCACTCTATCTTCTCGTCGATCAGACCCTTCTCTGAGGCCTCCATTGCAAAGCTAATCGTTCCTCCCAATGTTATGGTGTCGATCCCGTAATCGTCAGCCAGCCAAATCAGAGAGCCGATCTCCCTCAGATCGTCCATTCCGATATTTGCCCCCAGCATTCCTACATTCTCATAATCCATTTCGACGGGTCTCTTCTCTGTGTCAAGGATTCTGTTCCCGCATCGCATGTTGCAGAGCGGACATCCAATTCGATCATGCTTCATTTCCTCCATCACATCACCGCTAATACTCTCTGCCTGCTCGAAGCGACCCTCTTTAAAGTTGTATGAGGGCAAGCAGGATGTCTCTTGGCACCAAGAATGCACGCCCATAGTTCCTTGCCTAATCCAAAAGTCATAGTTCTCTTTCTTCTTTACTTCATTGTAGCCTTCTCGACCTAGCTTCTTTAGTTCATCCGGATCCGCCAAAGGAGTTTTTTTGGAACCTTTAATCACTACTGCTTTCAGACCTTTGGAGCCCATTACTGCCCCGATGCCTGGTCTGCCTCCTGCCCTACCCTCCATTGACATGATCACAGCGTATAGAACTTTGTTTTCGCCACCTTGCCCAATGCTCAAAACACCCGCATTCTTTCCATATTTCTCCTCAAGCCTCTTGTGTGTTTCAAAAGACCCAAGTCCCCACAAGTCTGCTGCTGGAAGAATCTCCGCTTCATCATCATCTATATAGACATATACGGGTTTATCTGAGGCTCCTTCAAAGATAATCGCATCAAAACCTGCCTTTCTTAATTGAATTCCTCCATATGTGCCTATATTTCCATCTCCATATCCACCGGTAAGTGGACTTTTTGCTGCAACTATCAGCTTTCCGCTGCTTGGTAATACTGCGCCAGTCAATGGACCTGCTGCCATTATGAGCTTGTTTTCAGGAGCTAAAGGATCAACTCCAGGTTTGAGTTCGTCCCAGAGGATTTTGACCGCAAACCCCCTCCCGCCAAGGAACTCCAAAGCCCATTTCCTATCATATTCTTGGGTCTTGATTTCTTGGTTTGAAAGATTGATTCTCAAGAATTTGCCATTCCACCCCTTCAACAACATCACCCAAATCAATTTAACATACGTGTTAGGGCTTTGACCAATTTTTAAGATTTGTGATGGCTGAAAAGACTCTTATTACCTTTGGTCCTTTGATAATTACTACTCGGGACGAATCCTGTCAATTCTACAGGCTCAGCTATCTGGCCAACATACACCACTCTCCTCTTTTTTATAGAATATCAACATTATTATAGAATTTCAACGGGCATTATCTTTGAATGCATTTGAGGAAAAAGCTATATGAGGAGTGAGTTTGGCTCTTGAGTAGTGGACGTTTATTCCAGGTCTTATTACTATGGTGATTGTCGTGGATTTAGAGCTGGATATAAGCATCTGTAAACTAGCCCAAATTCTGGAGGAAATCGGGTTTGAATGGGTCAAAATCAGGAGGGGTAGTTTGGAGGCCAAAATGAAAGACGGTTGTGGGAGGATACATATACTTGCTAAGGAAATAGAGAAGAACGAGGTATATGTAGACGTTCATTGGGACGCTCTGATCCATTTCATCTTTTTCGGAGTGGACTATGCAAGGAGACCAGAAAAAGTATGTAGTATGATTATCAAGAAAATGGAAGAGAAAGAAATGAAATGGAAGGCGGTTGGAGGAACGAACTGGTTTAGCAGGAGAAATAAGGCGATAATAAAAGGACTCAAGATACGAAACTACAAGGTCCTTTGCCCGTAGTATTATTAATGAACAGTCAACTGTGCATTCATATTTATTAAAATCAAATCAATTGAGAAACAGTTTCTCGTTCAGACCTATTTAACTTCATTATGTTATATTGGAGAATGTTGGCTTCTTATGCAAATTTGGTTGAATCAATGGTTTTCAATTTTTCGATTAGCTTTGGGATGATTTCAAATAAGTCTCCGACAATACAGTAATCTGCAGCCTTAAAGATTGGCGAATTGGCGTCTTTGTTGATGGCGATAATCTTCTTGGAGTTTTTCATGCCTATCAGATGCTGTATTGCTCCGGAAATACCACAAGCGATGTAAATATCAGGCTTAACAGTCTGACCTGTTAATCCAACTTGATGGCCATAGGAGATCCATCCAGCATCTACTGCCGCTCTCGAGGCCCCAACCTCTGCACCAAGAAGGTCTGCCAACTCTTTTATCAATTTGAAACCCATGGGACCAGCGACTCCCCTGCCACCACTAACGATTATTCTCGCGTTTTCTAAACTCATTTCATCGTCTTTTCTAATAATGTCAAGAATGTCCACAAAGAGACAGCTTTCTCCTAATTTGATTTCCTCCGGTATAATCTCCCCCCTTCTTGAGGTGTTCTTCTCTAATGGCTCGAATATTCCCCGTCTCACAGTAGCCATTTGAGGGCGTCTATCAGGATTTACTATCGTAGCCATTACGTCTCCGCCAAAAGCAGGCCTAATTTGATGAAGAATTCTCTCATATTCCTTTCCATTCTTCTTATCTCGCCAATTCCCAATTTCTAGATCTGTGCAGTCGGCAGTCAATCCTGTCTCTAGTCTAGTCGCAATTCTGGGCGCAAGATCCCTGCCGGTGGTGTCCGCAGCGAAAAGGAGTATTTCTGGTTTTTCTTTTCTTATAAGTTCTGTTAGGACATGTGCATAAGGTAATGTCGAATAAGTTCTAAGTTTTTCATTCTCTACTAGATAGACTTTATCTGCTCCGCGTTCTATTAGTTCGGGAGCAAGTGATTCAACTTCAAACCCAAGAAGCAAGGCGGATAAATCGATTTCAATTTCATCTGCTAACCGTCTTCCCTTAGCTAACAGTTCTAGAGTAGATCTCTTGACTTTTCTATCTTGATGATTCGCATAAATCCAGACCCCTCTATATTCGCCTTTCATATGAATTCCCCAAACTCACGTCATCTTCTTCCAATCTTTTCAGAAAATTATCGATAACTTCATCTATGGTTTCACCCTCAACCATGTACCTGTCCCTCTGAGAAATCATCTTCTCGATTTTCCTTATTTTTGTTGGTGAACCAGAAAGACCAATCTTGCACTCATCCACTCCAATATCCTTTGTCGATAATGCTGTCAGAGGCATCTTTGTTGCTCTGATTATCCCTGCAAAAGTTGTGCCTCTAGGTTCATTTGCAGTATTCGTGATTGTCAACAAAGCGGGTAGTTTCACTCTGGCTATTTCATAACCACCTTCAAGCATGCGTCTTGCTTCTGCGTATTTTCCCCCAACTTTGAGATTGTCAACATATGTTATTTGAGGAATCCCAAGGCGTTCGGCAACACCTGGGCCAACTTGGCCAGTATTCCCATCGCTTGCTTCCATTCCACACAATATCAGGTCATAGCAGTCAAGCTTTTTGATCGCACAGGCTAAAGCGTAAGAGGTTGCCAGAGTATCTGATCCTGGAAGTCTTTTATCTGAGAGCAATACAGCTTCATCTGCCCCCATTGCTAGAGCTTCTCTAAGAACATCCCTGGCTTTGGGCGGCCCCATTGAAACTGCGGTTATTTTTGCATCGGATTTTTCTTTAATGGTAAGTGCCGCTTCTAACGCGTTTTTATCATAAGGGTTGATTATTGAGCTGGCTTTTTCCCTGTCGAGTGTTCCGTCTTCTTTTATCCCGACATAGCCCTTTGGATCAGGAACCTGTTTTATTAAGACGATAATGTGTAGAGTCATCAAATCCCACTCTCATATTCCGCTAATGCCGCAATTTCCACCGGCGTAATCTTTCTATATACCTCTCTCGGTTTCTTTCTAACTCCCTGGACAGTGAGAAGGTCTTCAATTTTGATTCCAAATAATTGCTGGTTTTCCTTCAATAACGGCAGAATCCTTTGCCAATCTTGAGTAGATAAAGAAACGATTTTCCCACCATTAAGTTGGTCTTCCCCTACCGTCTGCCAAGGATCTCTCAAATAGATTGAACTTGCAGCAGCAAGGGGAAGCAAATTCCCTCCATGATATGGAGTCTCCTGTTCAACGAGTTTTCCACCTTCGTTGAACGTAATTCCATTCAGGATGATGAAACCATTTGCGGCCATGCAGGATTCGCCCATGTAATCCTTGCATGAGCCATTTATCACGGCAGTTGAACTTCCGACAGCATTGATCAGTGGTCTATCATTTAAGTCTCCCAATACAAATGTGACTCCGCCTTTGGCACCGTACTCAAACGCTTTTCCTGCATCCCCAAAAATCACTAGTTTTCCCGACCTAAAGCAATACGCAACTGAATCTTGAACGCTTTCATGAACATAAAATTCAGGACCATCTGCAAAAGCAGCAAGACAGTCTCCAACCCGACCATATACATCGATCTTCATCGTGTCCCGAGCTACAAGCCCCGCTCCGAAGTTTCTTTGCCCTCTAAAGTTGTAGGCTATGATTTCCCGCCATCCGAGTTCATAAGCTTTGCTAAGAAACCGACATGTCCCGTCATCTCCTTCTGGGTCGAAATCACGCACATCGATGATCAAAGTCTGGTTTGGGCGTAAGGGCTTTCTTATTCTTTCTCTATATTCAAAGTCGACCAAACAATATCGGCTTTCTAAGCCAGATTTTATGGACGGTGCAGAACTGAATAATCTAAAAAGCGCTTTCTCAATTAGACTAACTATGTCGCTTCTTTTCTTATCACCAGTTTCGTATCTCCTATCAATCAGGTGTGTCAACGCCTTAATTGCCAGAGACCTCTCCTTATCCCCTTTCTCTCCAAACTTCCTCATTCTTTCTGCAAAATAGTGCAATTCATCGAAATCCCATTCTTTGATGGCCTTTGAAGCATAATGGAAGAAGTTGGTGGGCCTCTGCAGTATTTTTGATATTTCTGCATCTATGGTGGGAGAAGTACTCTTTTGATAGATAGGCTTCTTCTTATAATGAAGTTGATGATTTGCGGTCGAGATGGGTTTTCCAAACTTATCGGTGCACACCAGATTTCTTGATTCATCGACTGTAAACAGGAAGGCACCACCATCGGTATAGCTTCCTCCTCTGGCATACCAGTACCTATCAGCCCTTGGATGAAATCTATCGTCACTTTCCGCTAGGCTCTCAAGCATTGCGTCTATTGCTTGTTTCTCAGATGCAATAAGCCCTATTCCGAGTGTTCCTTCTTGAAGAGCAAAAACCTGTGGCCTCAACATCGAAGTATCTGTTATACCAATAAGTTGAAATCGCCTTTTGAGAGGGTCATTTCTAGCAATTATGAAAAACCATGGACCATCCGGGGAGCCGTGAGCATGTGTCGTTTGAATCACGCGATATATTTGCTTTTTTTCTTCGGGCAGCATCACAAAATCTCTTTCGGTTGTTGGAGCGATAGCCTCGATGGAATATTCCAATGGGTAACGATACACTCTCGTCAGTAGATCCCAGTATAGGGCAGCAACTTCTGTGTCCGTCAAAAAGAGAGGGTACATGTTTCTTTGCCTAAGATACTCAGCTATCGAATAGTAGTTTGCGAAATCACCGTTGTGAACCAAAGCATCATGTAATCCAATAAAGGGATGCGCTCCTCCCGGATGCCAGATTTTGCCTTTTGTCGGATACCTCTGGTGCCCCATCCAAATATGAGCCTCAAGATCTTCAAGCAAATAATACTTCAGAACTTGCTCCGCATATCCGACGATCTTTAAAACCATCATATTCTTTCCGTGAGAAACAACAAAAGCCTTTTTTTTGACAAGTGAAGCATAGAACTTCTCGTTCAAACTGAAGCTATTTCGATAAATGAACTCATCTTCTGCCACGCTTGGATCTGAGTCAGGTTTGCTTTCCTCAATGAAGCTTTGTAATACGTCCTCGTCTACTTTCGTAAAATACCTCCAAACTTCAGGAGGTCTAACATCTAATCCAAGGCTCCTATAATCTTGTAAGGTCGGAATCCTCTCCGTATAATCAATGGCAAGATATGGTTTTAGGAATTCATCCTCAACGCTCTTCCTTGATTTAGGATCTAGATAAGCCACCTGTATCAGATAATCCTCCTCCAAGACTCTTTTGGGTACCCCCAGTTGCATGTGAGAAAGCCCGACCGCCGCTAAACCACCACCCTTCCCATTACCTCTGTTGTGCATCTGCACCATTGGTCGTAGCAGATGTTCCCCTCTAATTGGGAGAGAACAGGCAACTCCGAGAACACCACATCCGCCTTCGGCTATTCTCTGTTGAAACTTTGAGTTAGAAGAATATCTGAGCATTTTTTCCTTCGAGATATTCTTGTTGTCTGACTTACTCGTCATATTATCACTTCAAATGGTCGAGGTGAATGAGGTGGTTAAATACACCTTTATGGAACTCTATCTCACACTTAGGCCGAAGATCCCTTATGTTTCTCAACTCAAGCCTTGTCAGAATGTAGTGCCACTGCTTTTTCCACGAATGATATAAGTTGATTATCCTCTGAGCACCCCATTCTGGATCAATCAGGTGCATTAGAGCTTGATCTGTTGTGGCTATACCAGAGGGACAGCCTCTTCCTCTCTCACAGTTTTCGCACCTTTTGCATCCAAGCGCAACTAATTCAGCAGTTCCAATTACGGCCCCATCAGCTCCCAAAGAGATGATTTTTGCCACATCAAAAGCCGTCCTTATCCCGCCGCTAGCCATTACAACAATTTCATCCCTTACTCCTTCCTTAACCAAATAATTATGAACTATTGGAATTGCGTATTCAATTGGCATAGCGATATTCTTTTTTGCCACATCAGGAGCTGCACCTGTTCCGCCACATCCTCCGTCGATCTGTAATATATTGGCGTTTGCATAGTAACTTCCAATTGCAACCATATCTACATCAGTAGGAGTTGAGACCTTAACAGAGACCAGCACTTCAGGATTGATATCTTTCATTAATTGAACATGCCTATAGTGGTCTTCAACGGAGTAAACGTTATGGAACGGAAAAGGAGAAAACAGACTTATATGCGGAACAACCTCTCTTATTTTTGCAACGTCTGCAGTAACTTTATCTGCTAATAAATGGCCGCCTAATCCTGGTTTTGCGCCTTGAGCATATTTGAGAACTACAATCCTGGCTCTCTTTATGGTTTCAGCATTTACGCCGAAATGACCCGTTGCAATTTGAGTAATAACATTATCCTTGTACGGGATTAATGAATCAGGATAGCCTCCTTCTCCAGTGCTTGTGAAAATGTTCCAAGCTCTGGCAGCTTTGGCCCTTGCAAGCATTACGTTCAGACTTATGGAGCCAAAAGACATATCTGCGCCATATACTGGAATTGGAAGCTTGATTTGAGGTCGCCCGTCATGCCTTTTGTTCAGAACTATTGTAGTATCAACTCTAGTATTCTCAAATGACTCATAGTCGACTGGCACATCCTCGTGTAACTCGAAATCAAATCTTATTCTGTCAAACCCCCCGCCAGAACTGCCAATCCTATGTTCATAGATCCTTGGAATTGTACCATTTTCGGCCTGTTCCCAAGTTGACAGTATCAAATCTGAAGTCCAGCGGTAATCACCGAGCGTCAAATATTGCGAACTAGTTCTGACTGTCAGCGCATTTGCAGGGCATGACTCTATACATCGCTCACAGGAAATACCAGAACATGATTCATTTGAATTATCCAGACGGACATATCCTTCAGGCTTCTTAAAGGCTTCATAATCGATTGACGCAGAGCCCAAATAGTCTGGGCACACCTCAACACACATTCCACAGGCAGTACACTTGGCTCTATCTAGAATCACTTCATGCTTTCTTATTGTGCTTGGATAAGGGAATCTTGTACGCTTTATTCCGGGTATAGAGGCAAGAATCTGTTTTTGCATCATTCGTCACTTCCGAAAATTCTCATTTGGAGATCTTCGTAGAACATGGCTCTACCGATCTCACCTCTTTGCCTTCTCACTTCACGTAAACCCATTCCGCTGAGAACTTCTAGAAGCTGATCTCTCCAAGATCCCACCAGGTTGACGATCCTCTGAACTGCCCATTCAACGTCTTGGTCTTTAATTCCTAAAGGACAGTCTTCGGAGTCAAGAGTACCCTGGCAGATCTTGCACCCCAAGGCAATCTGGTAAGCCAAATCAATGGTTACAGCGTCTGCTCCAAGAATTATAGACTTAGGAATATGAGCTGCTTCAGCCACTCCACCGCCAAATATCAAAGTGACCTCATTCCGAATATTCTTTTTGACGAGATACGAATGAACCTGACAAATTGCATTCTTAATTAATTCTGGATCCTCTTCTACCGCTTTGTTATCAATGTGAAGAGAGATCATATCTGCACCCTTCTCTGCCAGCATATATGCTGTCTCATGAGAGTTTTCATCATATGAAACACGAAACGAGACTAGTGCTGATGGATTTATTCTCTTAATTCTTTCCAGAGAATCTTGAATTTGATGATCCTTCTCATTAAGGTCAACCTCAACGATTCTTGAAAGCTTGATTAGGTAACCAAACTCATCAATTTCACTGGGCTTGAACGTAGGAATTATGCTTGACTTGTACGGAAGTAAGCTTTCTGAGTAAACCTCCGAATCTACATTTGAAAAAGTTCCGAGTCTTGAAGCTGCCTTTGCAACAGCAAGCTGAAGATTATCTTTTGTTTTTGAGCAGGCAGGTGCACCCAAAATTATCGGTATTGGAATCCCGATGGTCTTTGGGGGAGTAGAAAGAAGCCTTCCATCTTCTCCAAAGCGAAGATAGGGTAACTTCCTTCCTAAATCAACCGATGTGGAAATGTATTCTCTCCCATGGATTCCGTCTCTTGTAGGTCTTACGATTTCTGAAAAATCAAACCAAAGGCTGTCTAATCCTCTTCCAGCGAAAGGACCTTTATAGCCTGTCCCAGAAACAGGCACCTTACCAGTTTCTGCCTCAAAATGGATTGTTCTTATTCGATTCGGTGTATAGTAGGAGTTACCTAATTTCTTAAATTCCGGATTGGCTTCAACCGAAATTGCGTTTTTGGGACAGTTTAGAACACAAGAAAAACAACCCCTGCATAATTCGTGAATGGGGTCCGCTATTTTCCCGTCTTCGTCGACTAGGTGAACACCATATATGCACGCTTGAGCGCATTCTTGAACATTTACACAGTTATTATAGCGTTTAACAATGAATCTGGGGGGTATCTTAATTAGGGGAGGGGCTTCTTTTACCTCAATTCGATATCTTACAAACTTTGTCTTAGGCGTTCTAAAGGGCTTAGATACCGCTTCTTTCTTTGACACATTTGTCATGAGAAGGATTTTTATACTAGAACTATTTAAGGATTCTTGCAAGAATACTGAATGAACATTCAAAAGAAGGGCGAGGAATGTGAAAAAAATGAAAATCAGAGATCTCTCTGCCTTGACGGAAGAAACAGATGTTAAAATCCTAAAAGTCCTACTCTCGGAAGCCAAGCTATCAAATAGACAGATTGCAAAAAGGGTCGGTGTTTCTGTTAACACAGTAATATCAAGAATAAGGAAAATGGAGGAAAAAAGGATAATCAAAGGGTATACTGCCGTTTTGGATCATGAAATGTTGGGATATGATCTGACTGTAATTACAGAAATAACAGTCTCAGAGGGCAGACTATTGGAGATGGAAAAAGAAATCGCGAAAATACCAAATGTTTGTGCTGTCTACGATGTTACTGGCCTTATTGATGCTATAGTCGTTGCGAAGTTTAGGAATAGAGAAGAACTAAGCAAATTCACCAAAGGCTTACTTGCGCTACCTTTCATTGAGAGGACAAATACACATCTGGTATTAACAACAGTAAAAGAGGAGTATAAAATGGTCTAGGATTTTGTCTCAAGGGGGAGTTGATTTGAAGATAGCAATGGCT
>JBHLPL010000066.1:0-10752 GCA_048939465.1 Promethearchaeota archaeon
TACTGTGGAGAGACTACGGCTTTGATACTTGATGTCATAAGAGATACGAGACGGACCACTTTTGAGAGCAACTTCAGCGGAATTCGATTCGATACTTTTCGAACTGGAAAAAGAGTTAAGATTGATTCCCTTGAAATTGAGCCTATTCACGTTGACCATTCGGTCCCCGGTGCATACGGCTTTATAATTCATACATCCTCCGGCAGTGTAATCTACACTGGTGATTTTCGTCTACATGGTACAAAGCCTGAAATGACGAGGGAGTTCATACAAAAGGCCAAGGAATCCAAGCCAAAAGCCGTAATCACAGAGGGAACCAATCTGAGAGGCGCTCCGATGTCCTCAGAACCTGAGGTCGTAAGAAAGCTTATGATGTTAACTGAGCAGACGGACGGACTTATCGTTGCCAATTTTGCTTGGGCGGATGTGGATCGCTTTCGATCATTCTATACAGCCGCAAGAGAAAGTGAACGATATCTTGCAATATCATTGAGGCAGGCATATCTGCTGGACAAACTCAGCAAAGATCCTCGCTTGGAAACACCGAACTTGGATGATAAGACGCTACTAATATTCAAAAAATCTAAAAAGCGATACGATAAGTGGGAACAAGAAGTCCTAAATCTTGGAAAAGTGGTCGAAAGCTCCGATATCTCGAGAATACAGAGTAAGACGATCCTTGTTGCAGGACTGTATGATTTCGGCGAGCTTGTTCAGGTCGACCCAACTCCAGGCAGCTGTTTTGTTCATTCCATGTCTGAACCATTTGATGAAGAAATGGAGATTGATTTTGAAAAGCTATCTAATTGGCTGAAGCACTATGGATTACCTCATTATCATATTCACACCTCTGGACACATAATGCCGATGCAACTCAGGCAAACTCTGAAGGAGATTGGGGGAGAGAAGGTATATCCGATACATACGGAGACTCCAGAACTGTTTAGGAGATTTATGAATGACTTGGATAGCAAGTTCATTACGGTAAAAAAGGGCGAAGTATACAACGTATAGAATCGTAATGCCTCTTTCAAAAGCTGTAGGAAACTGAGAGCCGATGAAGTCTGTGAAAAGAGATTTAGTCAATAAAAAACGCACGCTAGGTAAATTTTACACAAGAGGAGACGTCGCCGATCTTATAAACGCGTTCTGTATAAAGACAGGCAACGAAACCATAGCCGATTTCAGCTGCGGCGAAGGCATTTTCTTGATAAGGGCATACTCTATGCTCAAGTATCTTGATCCAGAGAAAACCCATAGCAAGCTGGTAACTCAACTTCTCGGAGTGGACATAGATCTGCCATTCATCAGTCTTCCTCCTTTGGGAGCCCCCTCGAACAACCTGCATTACTTGAATTCAAAGCCTGAGTTATACTGCCGAGATTTCTTTGATTTAAGACCTGAGGATTTTCCGGAATTTGATGCAGTGATTGGAAATCCTCCCTATACTAGACATGAGAGGCTCGGGGATATGACTCCCGATTATGGAAATAAGTTGAGAAAAGTGCTCCAGACTGACTGGAGCAAGGAAATCCGTCTCAATCGGGCCGGAATTCATATATATTTCATATTGCATAGCCTGAAGTTTCTCAGACCCGGCGGGTGTCTGGGACTTGTGATTTCCAAATCGTGGCTGGATGCGGATTACGGGAGGCAACTACGCAAATTCCTTTTGAAGAATACAAGAATAAGAGCCATTGTAGAGAGCAAGGTTGAACGATGGTTCAGTGATGCCGATGTGAATACGGTGATCGTCATCCTGGAGAAAATAGATGAGAGGTGTATTCCGAGCGATAATATCATAAAATTCGTCCAATTCTTAATTCCCTTAAATCGTCTTTTTCCAGAAGGCTGCAAATGCGAAAGAACAAGATTCCGAGCCATAACAGGAATTGTAGATCTGATTGAAAATACTGAAAAGCCCTATATCGATGGAAGAATAAGAATAATCCCCCGGGAACAGAACAGGCTTAAGGGAAGAATCTTTCGAGACCGCAGACTGGAATCAAAATGGGGCGTATACTTGCGAGCTCCATCAATATTCTTTGAAGTCCTGAAGAAGGCCAAAGAATACCTTATACCTCTTGAGAGAATCGCCGAAGTGAAACGGGGGTTTGCCACTGGTTGCAATGAGTTTTTCTATCTGACAAGAGATGATATACAGAAATGGCAGATAGAAGAAGAATTCTGGACGATTGCTGAGAACGGGATGTCGGTGCCGAACTATGTCATTAGGCATCCGAGAGAGAGCACAGCACTGAATATAGCACCGGAGCGGCTCAGCCATTTTGTGTTGACCGTAACCAAGGATAAGCGGGATTTAGTTGGCACGAACGTATTAGACTATGTCCAATGGGGTGAAAAGCAAGGCTACGATAATCGGACTACTTGTCTAGCACGTCCAAGATGGTATGACTTAGGTAAAAGGAAACCTGCAAAGATGCTATTTCTGAGGGCCACATCGGACAGACCAGCCACATACGTATGCAAGACTGGGTTACTGCATGACCAGACTTTCTATTCAATCAATTCAAGAAACGAGCTTTGGACAACTGTTATTGCAGCTATCTTGAATTCAAGCCTTGAAAACTTCTTTTTTAGAGAATTACTAAGCGGGGCCGGAATTGCATTGGGCTTGGGGGCCCTATGGAGCACAGTCCGTGATGTCAAATCGCTTCCAATACTTAATCCTGAGAAGCTGGACAAATACCAAACCAGAATCCTTGAAAGAAGTCTCACAAGATTATTATCCAGGCCAGTATATTCTGTTTTTGAAGAAATCGGGGCCAAGACCGCCGCTGAGGTTTCCATCAACAATGTGAAGCCAGACAGGATGAATTTGGACCAGATTGTTTTCGATGCAATCAATCTGAATAAAGGAGAGCAATTAAGAGTATACAGGGCAGTCATAGATCTGACGTTATCTAGGTTGAAACGTGCAAAATGGAAAACGGGAGGACGGTCCTGATCATCCATGTAACAATTCGAGAATACCACATCAATGAGAACATAAGGCTTTTATATGACGGATATATTACTGCTGAGAAAAATCACAAAAAGGGGTCATCGCTGTTCAGGAAGATTTCAAAAGAGAGCCATCCAGGCACCGAAAGGCTGGGATCTTTATTATTCCTTTTAGATTCTTCTCCTCTCCCCCCTAATCTAGAGATCCCTCCCGGTAACGCTGCACGGATACATAAACTGATGCTTGAACAACATGGTCTCAATCGGATCTAGAATGCATCAATATAGGATTTTCTCTCCTTTCAAACGCCTGAGAACTATTATGTCAACTGTTCCCGGCTTCCGCAAGGAGCTTCCTGTTTCATCCATTCCCCAACGGGATATGCTCTTGCAGGCTCTGCGGACAGTTCCTGCTCTGAAACCCTGTGTTTGCGAATTGGCCAGTGTTGCCTCGACTCAATTCCATCTGCTTGTCGTGAAGACAAGTATTTGAACACCTCGCGATTCATCTCCACTCTTTCGGATGGGGTCTTCTTGCGGGCAATAGATAAATAGTCGCGAAGATTTAATATGATATAGTCACCTAGACGCTGAAAGGATTTTATGCAGTTTCGAAGTGAAATATTCCGGAAAAGGGGATGATAAGCATCTCGGACAAAGCAAAAAGGGAACCTGTCAAAGAAATCTCATGCCCTAATTGTCGTAGCCATAAGTTATATGTAGACAATCAACGTGGTGAAATAGTCTGCGGAGAATGTGGAACGGTGGTAACCAAACGAATCCTGAGTGCGGCAAGAACCTATGAGGGAACCCGCTCTTCTTATGTTCCGAGACCCCGAACTCCTAAATCAATGGCAGCATACAGAAAGATACAGCGACTGCAAAAGCAATTGCAGGCCTCTCGGACTCTCATCTCTACTGCTCGGGAAGTTCAGCGCATCACATCCCAGCTAGATGTTCCCGAGCTAGTAAAAAAAACAGCTATTTCTGTTGGCAAAAAGGCCGTGGATAAAGGGTTGGCTCGCGGACGTTCGGCCGTTGACATAGCTGCAGCCGCCGTCTTAATTGCAGCAAGATTACATAAAATGCCAATAAGCCACAAAGAAGTCACAAGAGTATCCAAGATACCAACGGAAGAAAAATTAGGAAAGGTCTACCGAAGCGTTACCCGCGCTCTGAAGATAAGGATTCCAGTTCCGAAATCTAGTCATTTCGTATCTCAATTGGCCAACAAACTAGGTCTGTCCATGAAGGTTCAGACGGGAGCTTACAATATTCTAAAAAGACTAGAGGGTACGAACATTTCTCATGGAAGGGATCCAAGAGGAATAGCGGGCGCCGCAATATATATTGCATCAATCGTCCACGGTGAAAGAAGAACGCAGTCAGAGGTTTCAGAGGCTACCGGGATAACTGAAGTAACTTTAAGAAAACGATACAAAGAATTAGTTCAAAAGCTTAAGCTGAAAATGAGTTGAAAAAGAACTGCTTTTTATATGGTTTGCAGTAATTAGAAGTAAATACATCTGTGAGGTGTCACTGTTGACCCTTGAGATTGCTGTTTCTGAAAGCTTTGATCGAAAAGTGAGGAATGCACTGCGCGAAATAAAACTCAGGGAAAGATCTAAGAAAACAGAACTGAATCAAGATTTGCCGGTATTGAAGAAGATCCTCACTCCCCTTCAGCCAATAAATGCTGTCAAAGAAGACTTCCTGATCGGCGGGGTAGATGGAAGTGGCGTCCCCCCACTTCTTCGGTACGATGATATAATGATTCATATCATAACTGCAAATCTGGCTGTCTATAACACGAGTGCTCGTACTGATCAGATAATAAAACATGTTCCATTAACCGATTCCTCGCCTATACCTGATAGAGGTCAGCTTATTGAGGCATTTTGGATTTCAATGGAAAATAGCTTGACTTGGAGATATATTGAGGAATTCATCAAACGCATTTATATGCTTAAGAATGTAAATGAGCTTCTTTTTCCGCTTTTCGGTGATGTTGCTGGAGCTCAGGTTTCCTCTCTTAAAGATATTGCCAAACTCGGCTTTAGGATAACTTCACTGGAGCAAATAGCTACACTCCCGTCTGCATCAGACATCCTTCACATTCATGATCTTATGCGATCGATAACGGAATTCGCATTGGCTAGACGAGCAATTGAATCCAATCTATCTTTCAAATACCTGTTCATCGATACATCCTTAACCCTTCTTATTCCGAAAGGTAGGAAATACTCACGTCTGATAGACGATTATCTTAAACGCGATCTCTGCAAGAGAGCAAAAGAACGTGACACCATACTGCTGTGGGTTTCCAAGACTCACACCATTCCGTGTGCTAGTTTGATTGCTGACTTGGCCGAGAAGGAGTTTGGCAAGGATGCATTATGGTTTTGTAGAATTACGGGCGACGAGGACCCTGAAGGACGGCTCTCAATCCTGCGTGATAGACACTACGTTCCACCGGTGGCTGCAGTAACATATATCTTCCGCTTTTCCAGAGATTCTCCCATCTTCAGGCTGGATTTAGATAGAAATTGGTGGAAAGAGAATATGTATGACGAAAAAGCTACTAGCATGAAGGAAAATGAGAAAAGGTTGTTTGGCGAAATAGAATACATAAGCCGCGATGCTAGATGGTTCGGCTATCCTGCCCCCCTCTCCTTTGCTCACATCAATTGCAGAGTATCCAAAGAGGAAGCATCTTTAATGATTGAACGTGCCATAAGCATCGCAAAGGAAGAAGGATTCGATGACGAAAAGCTTATCGATCCTCGCTCGCGTATTGGATTATGAACTGAGGGTTGAAAGTGGAAAGAAGTAATGAAACATTTGGCGAATCTTTCGGAAAGCTGGCCGGAGGAAGCATGGAAGAACTCCTACTGATCACACAAAATAGGGATATTTCGTTAGGAGAATTCTTCCTAATCCCATCAAAGCGAGGGGAGAATGAACGGATTTTCATATTTAGAGTCCTTGACGCTCAGAACATAATGAGAAGCGTTACCAATCTTTCAAGGCTCGCAGGGACGTTGGTTACCGAAGGACGTTCTTATTTTGCCGATAGTGATAGGGAAAAGCTCCTTGGAGTATTTGGTAAGCTCTTGGGCTATTCTGAGAAGAAGGGAGACAACTGGACCTTCATGCTGCCGAGAAGATTGCCCGAGCATCTTGCGACAGTTTACCGTCCTACTGAAGAGACCGATGCGTTAATGGAGAAGCTCTTAGGAAGTCAGGTCGATGGAAGTCTATACGTTGGCAATCTCCAGGCTGGAAGCCGATCTTTGAATATTGATGTCAGGCTTCCTCTTCATTTCATGCCGATGCACATGGGAATATTCGGGACAACAGGATCAGGTAAATCGAACCTAGTCGAGGTTTTGCTCAAATCCTGTATTGATTTAAACATGAAGGTAATCCAAGAGGGCAAAGGACGTAGGCTTTCAATGTTGGCTATCGATCCTCATGATGAGTTTGCCTTAGGGATAGATACGCACGGGATACAAGACATCGTGGATTCATTAGATGTTGAGGCTCGAAGAGCTATAATCGGAGACTTTTATTATCTTACGCCATACTTGGGTGCTGCAGCTAGACGAATTCGACCATATACCAGGGCAATAAGAATATTGTGGAAGGAAATAACTCCTCAAGACATTCTAAGCGTTCGAAGGTTTGAACCCCAGCAAGTAGATTTTCTTTCGGTCGCTCATAACAAGTGGGGACAGGAATGGATTAATGAAACCTTAAAACAGGAAGGTCCTGTGCTAGGCCACCGTGAGATCACTGTTAGAGCCGTCCAACGAAGATTGAGATTCATGGAACGCTCTTCCATCTTCACAAGCGAGGGGGAGTCCGTCTTGGGCGATTTGATTGAGGCTTTGGAAGGTGGCCATCCTGTGATCGTTAACACAAGTCTGCTCAGCGATATTGAGCAATTCCTATTTACGACGGTGGTGTCTCGCACACTATTTGATTTACGTCGGGCCTTGAAGTCCTCAACAAACTGGAGTGAATTTAGTAAGCAAGCAGAGATGAGGCTCCCTCCGTCTTTCTTCTCCTCATTTAAGAGCAAGGCCAAGAAGTTTTATGTAAAGGGACGTTCAGGTGAGACTTCTGTTATCAAAGATCCGGCAGATCTACCGGTAGTTCTGGTCACAGTTGAAGAAGCCCCTTCCATACTCAATCCAGAGTTAATGAGAGGCGAGAGCGTCTTTAAATCGATCGCAAGGCAGGGCAGAAAATTCCAAATAGGGCTGATTGTCATCTCTCAGCAGGTAAGTGCTATCGATAGCGTTATCCTGTCTCAAATGAACACCGAAATAAATCTTAAGCTGGGGAATGAAGATGAGATCAGGGCCGCTGTCAAGAATGCATCAACGAACATCTCAGGATTCGAGAAGGAATTCAAGGCTATGGACCGCGGAGAGGCTTTACTGACTGCAAGCTATCGAAAGATGCCGCTCCCCATAAAAATACCGAAATTCGATGACCTTTTTAAAAAAGATAGCAAGACTTATGCCTCAGGGTCTCTTTAGACCATTGAGAGAGAATTGCAGGGGCGTGAAATCTACTCTTATATGTCTGCAATTTATATTGAATAAAGAGACTCAATTCATCTAGAGGGAGTGACGATTATGGTTGTGATAGCTCATGTCTCTGATACTCATCTAGGATATCGAACAACTGAGGGCGTTCGCGGTGGATGGGATGTGGAACGAAAGACTCGAAGGATAGAAAATGATTTCTACGAATCTTGGGAACATGTACTCAAAGAAATTACGGATCGAAAAGATGAGATAGATCTGATAGTACATGCGGGTGACCTTTTCGATACGCCTTGACTAATCGAGTTTGATGCTCATTAGGGGTAAGGATCGGAAGCCTCACCCTCCGCCCGAAGTAGCTAGAGAGGTTGTATTTAGGAGTCTGAAATCATTCTTCTCAGAAACGAAGATTCCAATGTTTGCCATAGATGGTAACCATGGTGTATATACTGGTTATCATGCGTCTACGTTAGACACCTTGAAGATAGCCTTTCCTAAGTTGCATGTTATTACGCGATGGGATTTGTGGGATGCAATATTCAAGGGAAAATCTCTTTATCTAGACTCTAATGACGCAAGAATCTTCGGCTTTCCTTACATAACCTCCGATATAATTGATAGATATGGCTTGACTTATGACTTCAATAGCTGGATTGTAAATCTGCAAACCCCCTCCGAGAATAGGATCAATATTGCTGTTGTTCATGGCATGACTATCGATAATTCTCTGAATCCCAGAATATTAGACAATGGATATGATTATGTCGCTCTTGGGCACGACCATCGGATGCACAAAATGTCTGAGAACTCCTGGTACTCCGGTTCAACAGAACGTTGGAGGTTTGATGAATGCGACCATCCGAAAGGTTTTCTCATAGCTCAAGTAGAATCGGATGAGCCAGCTGAGATCAAAAGAGTTCATCTGAAATTGGGAAGGCCGATGTATGTTAAGAGAATAGAGGTTGGCTCAGACCTTACTTCGAAGCAGATTAATGAAAGAGTAATGAGCTGGATCGAGAAACTGGGATTAGCCTGCGGGTGGGATTCCAAGACTGGCGCTAGGCTGAAATTCATTTTTGAAGGGAAGATTCCGGTTGAATTCTGGAGAATCACAAACGAACTTGAGTTACTGAGAAGGGAACTCCTTGGAAATGATGATTACAATGTAGTTCAACTGGTCTGGGACTGGAAGGCTGCACTCAGAGAATGGATTCCGCCTGCATTTCAAGATGAAGGTGTTGAGTATCTTATCGGGGATCCTGAGAAGGATTTCGAAGACTATCTCAAAGCGATTGAAATCGAAGAGGGTTTTGAGCCAGCGCTACTGATTAAGATTGCCAGCAAAGCAATCAAAAAGACGTTAATGGGTGGTAGGAGTGCTGATAAAAAGGATCAGACTGAGGAACTTTAAGCCCTTCAAAGATTTAATACTTCCCGGAAAGGATCAAGTCTTTCCTGAGGGCCTTATACTAATTGAAGGAAGGAACTCCTCGGGAAAATCTTCAATAGTCGAGGCAATCCTGTGGGCATTCTGGGGACCAAGCGCAGTAGTTCTCAGCAATGAGGATCTGATCCGATTTGGGAGCTCCAAATGTCAAGTTATCGTTGAATTCGAAGTTGAAGGAAACGGATATGTGATAGATCGTTCTTACGAGCGGGGGGGAACCATTCATGTTGCTTTGTCTCAGATTGTCGATGGGCAGAAGAGAATCCTAGCAAGCAAGTCTGGCGGAGTTGATCGAGAGCTCTTCAGCATTCTAAGAATCGGGTACCAGCAGGCTTTGAAAACTCTTTTGATCCGCCAAGGCGAGGTAGCCGAGCTTGCGACAGCAACTCCTGCCAGACTTCGAGAACTCATACAAGACGTTTACAACCTGAAGATCTTTGATCAAGTAGGAAACACGCTACGGGATGAAGAGAATACGGTTCAGGGCAAGATCGGGAGAATAGAACAAGATTACATAGATCCGAACATCATAAAAAAGCAAGCTGATTCCCTAAGAAGAAGGATGAAGGAAGTCGATAAGGAAATCGTTAAGCTTTCGAAATCTGAGAAAGAGCTGAAGGGAAATCTAGATCTTCTGCCTGAAGCCAACCTCATACGAGCCATGGAGCTAGCAAAAGCCCGAGTTGATGATTCAAGTGAATCCAT
This sequence comes from Promethearchaeota archaeon, assembly GCA_048939465.1. GTDB lineage: Archaea > Asgardarchaeota > Odinarchaeia > Odinarchaeales > JBHLKK01 > JBHLKK01. The sequence goes on from JBHLPL010000066.1 coordinate 9,673, forward strand.
CCAAAAAGAGAATAAGCGGCTCCAAAATAAGTATAGAGAACTAAGAATGACTCCCCCCAAGGGGATCTCAGATCTGGCTCTAGTTAGAAGAAAAGTCAAAGCAGATCAATTGAAGATAGAAAAGAGGATAGCAAATGGTAGAAAGAAATCTGATGCCTTAGTCGAGGAAATTGGACGTCTGAGAGGAGTAAATCGAGGTCTCGAAGAAAAAATCCAAAGACTAAGCGAACCTTCCCTTGCCAAAGGAAGAGTTTTTAGATGCCCGACCTGTAATACCCCCCTCTCATTGAAGAAGAGAGATGATATCATTTCAGACTATAAGGGAGTTATTGATTCTAATAACAAAACCATTTCGAGGCAGCAAACAGAGAATGGGAGACTGCACATCAAAACGGAGCAGTTAGACCGGAAACGGATTGAGCTGATTCACCTTGACAATGAGTTGAATACGATTCCTGAGATCTACAACAGAATAGATTCTCTCCAAGAGACTAGGAGCCTGAATTCATCTGAGTTGAGAGGAATGCTTGAAGAGACTGGTTCCTCTTCTCTGGAGGGGCTTCTCTCGAAGTTTTCGGCCAGAACCTTCTCAGATTTGAATTCGCTGGTTCAGGAGAAGCAGAACGAATTGCACGGGGTTGTTGCTGAGATCAAAGCTAAGAGGGGTGAATTAGACGTCATCGATCAGCAAATAAAGGAGCTTAAATCGCAAAGAAGCAAAATGGAGAAGCTGGCAAAAGAGCGAGAGAAGTTGGAATACTTGGACAGACATATCCAACACCTTCGAAAAGTGTTGATGAAAGGATTCCTCACTCAGTTTGTGGTTCAGAGACGTCTTCTCGGGGCTATAAAGCGGGCTTCTGCAGTTTATCTAAGCAGGTTTACTGCAGGTCAGTACGTCTACGTCGATCTTATTCCCACGGAAGCCAGGGGGGGAGGCGGTTCTGGATTAAGTCTTCAAATAGAAGACAGAATGGACGGCATGTTTAAACAGAAAGAACAGTTGAGTTTTGGAGACAGGACAGCTGTTGGACTTGCACTTCGGCTGGGGATTGCACAAACTATGGCCAGAATCAGGCC
>JBHLPL010000140.1:0-3290 GCA_048939465.1 Promethearchaeota archaeon
GTGGGTCTTCGCGGTTCTAATGGTGATTTTTTGCGAAGGGTGAGTTTTCCATCTTTCTCCAACTGCTTTACTAAGCGTATGGTAGTCTTTGTAGGTATTTTGTATGTTTTTTCCAAATACGAAGCCAATTCTTTAACTTTTTTTGGCTTTTCTCTTTCGACCACATTTATAATTAGTTCTTCAAGAGCCTGTTCATTGTATTTCCCGTCCTCTCTTATGAGCACTTTTGCTCCCTCTAATTTAAGTTCTCTTCTAGAATCTGTCCCGGTTTATTATATTTATTACGCTTTAATAAATATCAGAATAATAATTACAGCATTTGCATAGATTAGATTGACTATCAAGGTCTAAGAGACGAACTTGGTTTATTGCTTTTTGGGTGATAAAGCTTATTAGTCTTAGAGATTGAATTGCCTACAATTGAGGTCTACGTCATGAGACGAAGCAGCGTCTTTCTTGTCATAAGCTTACTAATATACCCTCTTATTCTATGCAGCCTTTCTCCTATCGATTATTCAGGAAGTTGTTTTGTTAATAAGGCAAATCAAGCTTTAACTGATGCTGAGACGGCTGTTGGCAAGGCGTACGAGGCGGTTTTGAATGTTGATAATGCAGGTGGAAACATAACAAGCCTAAGTGAACAATTGAACGGAGCGGTTGAACTGCTTGATGAGGCTAGAAGAGTTTATGGAGTTGATCAGACTTTTGCAGAAGAATTAGCAAACCAAGCCAAAGTAATTGCTGATAGAGTTTATGAAGATGCATTGGTTTTGTTGGCAGAAACGCGATCTGGGAGTTCGTTTTGGTGGATTTTAATTCTTTTGGGTGTAGGTTCTGCAATAATATTCATCGGCATCTCACTTTACTATTTATGGAGAAGCATGGCCGAAGAGGAGGATAAGGAAGTATTAGAGATGGAAATCTCGACCGCGAAGGAGGATAGTAGGATTGGGAAGGAGTGAGGAGAGAGTCGTAATGGCGGTGGTTCTTACCGCTGTTGTCATTACCGGCGGTATGTTGGCCTATGCTTTTTTGACATTGCCTCCCGAGGAGGGTTTTCCAGCGATATCTGTTCTGAATCATGAGGGGTTGGCGGTCAGTCCTATTCAAGCGAATAATGCCACTCAGTTTCATTTTTATGTTTTGGTCGAGAACTATCTAGGCCATACTGGATATTTTTCGGTGGATATTTGGATGGGGCAGATCTCTGGAGATACCAATCCACCCCTAAACAGCTGCGCTCACTGGGGAAATTTCAGCAGAATAATCGCGAATAGGGGAGAGCATATGTTCAGGGTTAACGATACACTCTATACTAATCAGACAGTTGAGCGATATGTATACTACTGCATATTGTACATGTATGATACCAGTACTGGCGACTTCAAAAATGTGTTTAACTCACTTGGCGAAATGACTATGGTTTGGATGCAAGTTAACGTTACGGCATGATTACATGGCTAAAACTAGATTATGGACCTTTATTCTGATCCATTCTCTTATAATAATTGATGGTCTTTGCTATCCCCTCTTCTAGCGTGTATTTCGCAGTGAAGCCTAGGTCTTTGGTTGCTTTGGTTGTATCTGCGAGAGTATTTTGAACATAATTCTCTATTGGGTTTTTTGTGTACCTAGGTTTTACACTGGTTCCAAGTTGAGAATTCAGTAGTTCAATTATCTGGTTGAAGTTCGTTTCTATTCCAGTCCCGACATTAAAGATGTCACAGCCTATTTTTGACTTTGCAGCAAGAATACACGCACTCATAGCATCTTCAACGTATACAAAATCGCGGCTTTGATTTCCATCGCCATAAACTACAGGATTCTGACACTTCTTTATTTTCCAGAGAAACTGGGTAATCATGTTTGCATAATTTCCTTTATATTCCTCGTGAGGTCCATATATGCTGAAGAATCTCAAACCTATGGATTCGATTGCGTGGAGGCCATAATAGAGTCTTGCCAGACGTTCCATAGCATATCTGCATTCCGAGTAGTAATCTTTGGAATATATCTGCATGTCTTCCCTGTAGGGTGTTTCGTTTCCATTGTATATCGAAGAAGTAGAAGCATAAACGATCTTGACCTGGGGAAAATCCCGTTTGACCCTTTCAAAGATTTGGATGAAAGTTTTAATTGTCTCCCCTACCAATTTAGGATTGTTCTTATACATCGGACTAGAAGAGGGCATGCCCAGATGGTATATGATCTCAAGATTCGGTAACTCTATTGTACTAAATGTTGAACAGTCTCCCTTGATTACCTTGATTTTGTCCAAGGATGTTCTGATATTGTTCAGAGAACCTGTTGAGAGATTATCTATGACAATGATGTAGTAACCGAGTCCTATCAATCTTCGAACTAAGTTCGAGCCTATGAAACCAGCACCTCCAGTAACCATCGCATATTTGACCATGAAATTCCCTCTATAGATTGCAGGCAGTAACCTTTTGCATAACTAGGGGACATTCATAACTCATCTTATTTATTCCTTGTCAATCTTTTAGGGCATGTTTCTGAAATTCGTAACGTGAATCAGAGTCATTTTAAGAGTTTCATTTTTCTTAGAGTTTCTAGCTTCTCGGGAATGTAGGATTCTACAACATAACCTAACCCATATTTACTGAAGGCTTGTTGTTCTGCTTTTCGTTGCAGTTTCTTGAATTTCTTGAGCTCATTCTTCCAGAATCTCCTATTATATCGGGGATCATTTAGAAGTTCTGTTATCCGTTTCTTATCCTGTATATTAAAGACGTCTGCCGGAAGCTCATACCGTTCAATATCTGTTGCCCATACTCCCATCCATACGGCATCTGGCGTTGCTAATTCTGGAATGTGAGCAGCATTTGCCGATCCGCTTATGATCACCATGGCGATGTGGCAACCCCACGGATCGCCATCAGTGAATATTAGGACAGGAAGATTCAGTTCTTTGTTTAATCTGCGAATTAATCTTCTACTACTCCGGGGTGCTTGCCCTGCGGTGTGAATGAGGAGCGCATTAAACTTTTTGTGTGCTTGTTCTTCAACTAACCTCGTAAACATACCGCCAGATTCTATGGCGATGACTTTGTCGGCTCTACATTCAGTAAAGTCTGCAGTGGTTAGGGCTGGACCGATCATTATACCGTCCGGACTTGAAGAGAGATTAAGGGTATTCCCCTCATAACCCGGGATTGTGTATTCTACCACAAGATCTCCGAATATAGCACTTCGTTCTTCCGGAAAGACCTTGAAGTCCTCTCGTGGCGTACTGAGAAGCGCTTCAAGGTCCGTAATTATCCCATCTG
>JBHLPL010000141.1:0-3274 GCA_048939465.1 Promethearchaeota archaeon
TGCCCCCTGCATCGGCGGATGTCCTGCTGGAATAGATATTCCTCGATTCATTCGATGCATACAAGAAGATAATCCTGGTGATGCCATAAGAGTAATAAAAGAAAAAAACAATCTTCCTGCCGTTTGTGGAAGAGTGTGCCCTCAAGAAGATCAATGTCAAAGAGCGTGTGTGCTCAACAAGCTAGGAAAGCCAATAAACATTGGCTGGCTTGAAAGATTTGCGTCCGATTATGAGTTGGCTCACGGTATATCAATACCGGAGATTTCAGATACCAACGGAAGACGTGTTGCAGTAGTTGGTTCGGGCCCAGCAGGACTCACCGCGGCAGCCGATCTTGTCAAAGATGGATTTGGGGTGACTCTGTTTGAAGGTCTTCATGAATTTGGTGGAGTCCTGATGTATGGCATTCCTGAGTTCCGGCTTCCCAAGAGAATTGTGAGATTTGAAGTCGACTATATTGGAAAGCTCGGTGTCGAACTTGAAAAGAATACCATAATCGGTAGAACCGTTACAATAGACGAGCTTCTTGAAGATGGATATGATGCGGTCTTTGTCGGGACGGGTGCAGGAACACCACGCATGCTAAAAATCAAAGGTGAGAATCTCAACGGTATTTACTCAGCAAATGAGTTTTTGATAAGAGTGAATCTGATGAGTGCTTACGAATTTCCCGAATGGGATACGCCGGTCATGAGAGGCGAAAGGGTTGCAGTTGTTGGTGGTGGAAACGTAGCTATGGATGCTGCCAGAAGCGCTCTGAGGTGCGGAAGACGTGTATGCGAGGATAACGAAGTGATAGTTATTTACAGAAGAACAGAGAGTGAGATGCCGGCCAGAGATGATGAGATCGTCAATGCTCGAGAAGAAGGGGTCAAATTTCAATTTCTTGCTACTCCTGTAGAATTCTCTGGTGACGGGAAAGGTTGGGTAAGAAGAGCAGTATGCATTAGAATGAAGCTTGGTGAGCCGGATGAAAGTGGAAGATGCCGTCCAATTCCTATCGAAGATGGGGGGTTCATCGACGTTGACATTGATTCAGCAATAATCGCTATAGGTCAACTAAGCAATCGAATGCTGTTGGAGGCGACACCTAACCTGAAGACCACCAAATGGAACACAATTGAAGTCAATCCCGAGACCTATGAGACTTCGATTAAGAACGTTTATGCTGGTGGAGATATCGTCGAGGGTGCAGCAACTGTAATATCCGCAATCGGTGGCGGAAAGAAATCTGCAGCATCAATAGCCGGCAAGATCTGCTGATGCCTATAAGAGACTGAGACTAAACAGCTTCCTAGTATTGTTGTAGGTTGTTTCGGCAACCCTGTCAATATCAACACCTTTGATCTCTGACACCTTTTCGGCCACAATTGACAGATTACCCGGAACATTCCTTGAGCCTTTTTCAGGTCCAAGAGCGGGAGAGTCGGTTTCTAACATTAGTTGATCAAGAGGAACTGCTTTTACAAGCTTCTGCTTTTGAGGACTGCGGACTACGCTTGTAGGAATACTGAAATAGTATCCTAAATCAATCCCCACCTTAGCCCAACGGGTTTTCCCATCAAATGCGTGCATGAGTACGCGTTCTGCTCGCATCTCTTCGAGAACATTCAAAGCCTGTCTTCCAGAACTTCTACTGTGAACAACCAAAGGAAGTCTATTCTCATCTGCAAGACGGATGAACCCCTTGAATCGACTTAACTGTGTGTCTCTCTCTTTGTGATCCCGGATCCTGTAGAAGTCAAGGCCAACCTCCCCTATTCCAACAATTCTCTTAACACTCTCTTTGATGAGACTTACTACTGCTAGAAACTCCATTTCATCCAACGCATAAGGTTCTAAACCGAAGCAGGAATAAAGGCGTGGTAGAGCACCTGATTCAATTTCACTAACTATTCTAAGAGTCTTTTGAATTGACTTGACACCAAGAGCACTGCTAATGATGGCTACAACTCCTTTCTCATATGCATCTCTAAGAATATCAAGTATATCCTTATCAAAATCACCCGAATCGATATGGCAGTGAGCATCGATAAGTCTCAGTTCACCGTTACTCATCTGGAACACCATCAGTATTTTCAAACTCCGTCATATAATCTCTACCATTTATTCAAGCAGGTCTACAGGAAATGATACCTTTTTCCGTAATTATTAAATCAACTCTCTCGTCCTTTTCTTCAGTGGGTACGCTATTAACAACCTGAGAGGAATGGCACGTGACCGCAACCTTTACGTCACTCCCCTTTAACCTCAACATCTTGATTTCTCTATCTCCATAACCTCCACCTTTTCCCAGACGATTGCCCGCTTTGTCAACAGCGACGCATCCTTCGACAGCGAAGCCAACCTTCGGAATATCCTTCAACTTAGTGCCATATTTGAAGATTCCTCGTATGGTACTGGCACTCCATTCTCTTCCCTTAACGGATTCGGGTGTCACAACTAGAAAATCAGATTTGAGCCTCGGAGAAGCCACAATAATGGTCTTTCCATCAAGCAATGCAAGCCTACGGACATGAAACTGAGCGGAATCAGGGCTCACAAAAATAGTGCTGGAGCGTTGATATTCCTTCAGCTTCTTTAGATTTCTGGCTGCTTGTTCTGCACCTCTGAAATTGGGAATTCTTCCTTCGCAGGGCAGAGGAAAAGTCGCAATCTTTTGCTTTTCCATATTATTCCATATCTTCTCTCTTAATTCTTGTTTTGCGCTTTTCACAGTGTCACCACCAAGCAGAGTTGCTTCTCTAATCAGAAATAAGATCTACTACACTCTGTGAACTACTTCCAGCTTCCACAAAGAACTTCCTCCTTCTCCTCGTCCTAAGCGTCTGAGGACGCTTTGGCTTCTCCGAGGAGAAGCTCTGTGCTCCCGATCTGCAGCTACAGAGGAAGTTTTCACCTTCGGGTTGCCCGGGACCTTCCTCTTACGAGCATCTTATCCAATGCTTATTTCTAAAGTAAGTGTGAATAGTAATGAAAGTCGGGTGGTGATTAGGTCGCTTGGTGTTTGCAATCTTTTCCTTCTTTTTTATTTTTTATAAGGGGGTTGTTGTTTATGGAAGGTATTTTATAGTAGTATATAGTATACTACGAAAAATAATTTTCCGAGGCAGGATTTATGGCAGATAAGAAGAATTTTGCTCTTTTTTTATCGGGTTTTCTGTTCTTAGCATTGCTAGCGCCTACAGTGGTTTTAATCGCTCCAGTATCCGCTTCTCCGGATGCAGGTGATGACTGGACTATACCTATCGCCATTTCGCAAACCTCACCTTG
>JBHLPL010000067.1:0-10413 GCA_048939465.1 Promethearchaeota archaeon
AAGCAATTATGAGTACATGAATGAGAAGATTCAGAGAATCATAGAAACATTTGTCAAAGGCTATAAGATCGAGCTCGAAACCGCGACCAGCTGGTATGAACCGCTGGTAGCCTTTGCGGATGCCCACGATCCACTGTTTAACGAAATGAAATCAGTTGTGGACTCTTCTCACAACACTCCGACTGAATTATTGGAAGATGCTGAAACAGTAGTTTCTTACTTCATCCCTTTTGAAAAAGGGATCGCCCTGAGCAATGCCGGGGGGAAGAGTGCCTCAAGAGAGTGGGCAACAGCTTATATCGAAACCAACAGACTAATCGCAGACCTTAACAGCCATTTAGCAGCAAGATTGGAAGAGATGGGTTTCAAATCCGTTATTCTTCCAGCGACTCATAATTTCGATAAAAAGATGTTGATTAGTAATTGGTCTCACAAGCATGTTGCGTTTGTTGCAGGACTGGGTGGTTTCGGGTTACACAAGATGCTTATAACTGAAAGAGGCTGCTGCGGAAGGCTAGGAAGTTTGATAACCGATGCAGAAACAACACCTACAAGAAGGCCAAACAAAGAATTCTGCCTATATAATCACGATAGGTCTTGCAAGAAATGTGTGGAGAAATGCACATTTGGAGCGTTGACCGATGAATCGTATGATAGGCGCAAATGTTATTCAGTCTGTGAAGCAAACTCCAGGTTGCATTCAGGTTTAGGACTGGCAGATGTTTGCGGGAAATGCGTGTGTGTGGTTCCATGTTCATTTAGCAATCCCTTAACTTAGGAAAGCCTCCAGGTGCCTACGAGGTTCTTATTAGAGGGCATCTTCCGGAGGATAGAAGACGTTAAGCTTAAAATCAATAAGAAACATAATAAAAGTCCAGCGAGGCGTAGACAAGGCGGGGAGAGGGTCCCTGCAGATAGATGGAGACAGGGAGGCGTTCTTTAGGAAAGGGCAAATACGTGCTGGAGGTATCTCTAAGGGTGTATATAGCAGCTATTCTAGCTCTTGCTTTTGCACTATTAATCGCACCCTGGTCAGCCGTAACCGCACTGTTTTTCAGGCATCACCGACACAATCCGAACAAGGTCGTCAGAGTAATACTATGGTTTTTGGTGACATTGAACGCAGCGCTTGCTTTTGTCTCCAGCTATTTCATAACGGGTATGCTGGGATACAGTGATGAATTAGGGCGTTCGATGTTGTTCAAGCTGTTCGATATAGCCAGCATGTTAATGATAGTATTTCAAACGCTGCTGCTTACCTACTTGATCATTCCCAGATACAAGCGTCTGACGCTACTCGCTGTTGGAATCTGGATTTGCGTAAGCGCCTTTGAGTTGATAACAGGACTTGAAACACGGATCATAGTAATAGATTCTATCCAATTCGTTCACGTTCTCAGACCACTGGCATTAAGCGTATGGCTTTTCATATACTATGTTCTTCCTTTCGGAACCTACGGAATGGCGCTGTTCTTGTTTAGCCAAAGACTGAACGAAGGAATCCTAAGAAATAGAATTAGAATGCTGAGTTTTGGATACTTCTTCTCTGCGGTGGTGGGCTTTGAGATCTCAATTGGCTTTCATCTTCCACTGATTCCGATGGTGATATCTGGAGCCTTAGCCATTGCATCAGCTTTGATCTTTGTCACTTTATTGTATTGCAGTATTTTCAGGGGAGAAGAACTCCTCAGACTGTTTTCGTTTGAAGGAGCTTTGCGGCTGGATCCGATGTCAAAGGACTCTCGTCTGTGTGCCCTTCTGGCAACCTATACGTCGAGAAAAGGAGAATGTGAGTTCTATGATACAGCCCTTAGATCTAAGTGCAGGCTGGAGCCGTCATCTTATCATCTTCATGATTGTGAAGGCAGATGCTTTGTCGATGGAGTCGTTTGTACTTTAATCTACCGACGCTCTAAGGATCTAGAAAGCAAGTCAGACCGGACTCGATAAGAAACAAAAAATAGGGGAAGGGAGGAAGGGGAGCCCTTACTTGCTTCTTTTCCTTACGAGAACGACTACAGCAACGGCTATGACTGCAATGCCTCCAAAAACCGCAACAAGAAATATCGGACTATCGAGAAATCCTCCTGGTCCTTCGCCGGTATAGGCGACGAAGGTTGGGTCGTGAACGACTCTCATTCCATACCACTGTGGATACGATACTATGTAGAAGGCGTCTGAACCACCAATGCCCATGTCTACTATGTCTCCAAGAGTGGTTGCATTTGCAGCTATTTGGGGGCTAAGGTAAAGCGCAACAAACGGCATGGGTGTTGCCACGAGCATCTGGATCTGAAGTAAGGCATTATTCTTGTAATCGGTTACAGGGTAAAGAACGGTCTTTGCTTGGTAGGTTCCATTCAGGCCTCCGGTTGCGTTGTAGAGCTTATAGTCTTCTTTGCTTCCAAAGTCTGTTTCAAAAACCTTCTCAGAGCCAATCAATGTTTCAAGCGTATCGTTGTGGGCAAACCTGTAAGCGTTTGTGCCAACCGACGTGTCATTATTATGACTTCTAATGGTGTAGGCTTGGCCAACCGTTATCGCAAGTTGGTAACTCACAATCCCTATGCTCATATTCCAAGCTTCAAGCTGCTCAGTCACAGTCGGTGATGAACTATCGTTGTAGATATCCCATCCCAACGGAGTAGGTATCATTCCTCCTGACCAGCTCAGAACGTAGAGATTCGTGCACCTTCCGATTTCGTAGTTTGTCGAAATCGTTGCAGTGTGATTGTCTGTGTCAAACGTGAGCGTATAGTTGAAGGTAAGTCCTTCGTAAACAGCAATTGCCCTGAATCCATGGTCGCCACCTACTTCGACATTCCACCAAAGCGACACAAGATCCTCGTATTTCATGCCCCATTGCCACACGTTGCCTCCAGAGGAAGACGTAAGCGGGTACGTAGTCACAGAAGTTGCAGGAAGAGTTCCATTTGTCCCGAAATAATCCCCACCAAAGCCTAAGGACAATGATACGTAGAGATCGTCGGTGGGATCTGGGATTCCAGGAATACCGATGATTGAATCATTGAAGACCCCAACAGTTACGAAGTTGTTAAGAACGAACACATCAAAACCACTCGGCGAATAGAAGTGAGACAGTATAGCCTGCATCGGAATTGTGCCATTATAGTCCATAAGTCCGCTTCTTACAGACCAGTTCAGGAGGCCCATATAAAACATCTGGTAATCGTACTTGTTCACATACGCATTGTACGTAAAGATGCTTACGTTGTTCAGGCCCATCCCTACTGGATCAACCCCGTAGGATACAAGTATCGGGCTTATGACGTCTGCCACCCAGTCGACCTCATTGCTCCAGGACTCCTCGTTGAAGCCATGTCCTATATACGGTGAGGGGTCCGGAAGGGGGATCGCCATTGCTGGTGTTACTGCCGCGAAAGAAAGTAGAGCAAGCAGTACAATTGAGACTGTCGTCAAAGTATGTTTTCTTCTCATATTGGCACCTTTTCGGTGTTTTATTAGTCTGTACTATAATATTTGTTTTTCACAAATATATACTATGGGGTTGAGACTTTTTGAGACAATGATGAAAACACATTGGACAAATCGCAAGTATTCCTGAACTTTTCTTAAAAACCCGACTTTACGAGAGTAGACAGTCTGGAGCTGAAGTCTTGAGACATTATACTGCTCTGAAATAGTCGCTTATGTATTTCTGCATCTTTTGCTCTTTGGCAAAGTTTGAGATCTTTACCCCCACTCTCCTTATTTCGAGCTCAGACTCTCTGATGAGCTTGCCAAAAAGCTCTTCAACAGCTGCATTCATAATATCCAGCTCACTTGCGGGACTTTCAAGGGATTTTGATCTACTAAGTGTGCCTAGATCCTCCATAATCGCAATTACTCCCACGGTCTTGAAGAGCAAAGCTAATTCAATAAGCTCTGAGTGGATATCTTTGCTCAGCTTTCTTGTTTCTTCAAGAATAACCTCCAAATCTCGTGTATTCTCCTTAAGGGTGGAAATCCTACTGAGGGATTTGACTTGATCTCTTTCTTGAACACGGTCATTGCCTATCCCCAATGAGGCATTCCGAAAATAGGTTCCTAAGTTCCTTCCGAAGATTTTGACTAATCTCTGTACATCATACTTCGACAGATCACCTATCGTTTTGATTCCAAGCTCTTCCATTTTCCTAACAGTCTTGGACCCAATGCCAATGATGCGACCTACAGGCAAAGGAGACAGGAATTTCTGGACTCTTTCGGGCTTTACAACGGTCAGTCCGTCAGGTTTTTTTACGTCTGCGGCAATCTTGGCTATGAGCTTATTCGGTCCAACCCCAATTGAACACGTCAATTTCTCCTGATCTTTTATCGCCTTCTTTACCTTTCTTGCGAGCCTTCTTGCTCTCTCAAAATCTCCTCTGACTTTCCTGCTTACATCCAGGTAGGCTTCATCTATTCCGACTTGCTCAAAGTGATCTGCGTAGCTCCTAAGAATCTTCATTATTCTCCTCGAGACCTCCCCATAATAAGCGTGATCTACAGGCAGGAATACCGCTTCTACGTCCTTAAGTTTGGCCTTAGCAGAATATATAGGAATGCCTGACTTAACGCCGTGTTTTCTGGCTATGTAGTTTGCCGTGCCTACAGCGCCGCTGTCTTCAGTTCGGCCTGAATACACCCCCACAACTACTGGCTTGTCTTTGATGGTTGGGTTCCTGATCTCCTCACACTGCGCGTAGAAGTAATCCAAATCCATCAGCATTATTATCTTGGTTTGCAACTGCTTCCACCTCCGAATTGACAAATCCTAGCGGATAGTCCCCAATCATTTCAAGCCAGCGTCTACCTGTGGTCTCAAACCCAGTCTTTCGCTTTTTCCTCCTTGCGACTTCAAAAGATATTTTCCTTCTTAAGTCTCAAGAATTTCCCCATTTGCTAGGATATACTCTTATCGTTTATAACTTGTTTTCTGGACCTTTCGGAAGACAGCCTTTTCGTACGTCCGGTTGATGTATCCGGAGAGGGTATAGAAAACCAGGCAGAAAAATGAAATAAAAAAAGAGGGGATAATATGTTGCGCTACGTTTTGCCTATGTTGAGACTGCCTTAGACGCTAAACTTTCACGTAGTCGGCCATGTAGTAATAATCGAACAGTTTGTCATAGACCCAAACTACAGCTACGCCGTGCACTTTCTTGGGTATTTTAACCCACCCAGTCCAATGATGGATGTATATAGATCTGCACCAGATAGGCTCCGAATCGGCGAAGTAGATTATTCTTAACGTATAATATTCACTCCTTCCGAAATAGACGGTATAACCATCGATCAAGAATGTATAGTCTCCGGGTCCCACGATTGTTGTAACTTCTGGTGAAGCCCCAGTTGCTCCTTCAACGTTATAGCCTTCAGGTCCAACGATGATGAGGTCCAGATCGCTGGTAGCCCACTTGGTCCAGTCTAGTTTCCACGATAGTTCAACGATGGCCCAGCCAGCCTCATCTGGGATGGTGAAACTATAAATGTCCAGCTCGCCTTCCTTGATTTTGCCTTTAGCCGTTATGATGGTGCCGGGATAGACGCATACATCGGCCGCTACGCTTTCACAGCCGTAGCTTGAGATGTATAGCCATCCTCCGTGTGCAAGAGCTCTGACTTCAACAACTTCAATGGTTATCTCCTCGATGGAAACTGGACCATAAGAGGAGAAGTCTCCTGAAAGAACTAGCCTTACCAATCCGGGTTGGAAGGTAAAATCGGATGATACCTGGATTATCGCATCTCCGTAGAAGTAATAACCGGCAAAAAGGTAGTCCTCAACGCCTTCTCGGACAGCTGAGCTGAGGTAAACGACTCCTGCGTCGCCAAAGAGTGGATTCTGATTCTCTGAAAACTCAACCCCAGAGAGAGTTATTCGAATGGCGTCAACCTGATCACTTACCCAGAAGGCGAAATACTCGTACTTGCCAGGATCAAGAGTTACATCTTTGATTGTGGTCTTGCCACACCTCAGTCTGAGTGTCTCAATGGGCGGATACCACCAGTTAAAGCAGAATCTTCCTGTGCCTCTGCAGTGACAATCGTTGCTATCTTCAGCCATATCCGCGAGAACTGCAAGTGAGTCTTCACAGTTGAGATAGCCTGATCCTTGCTCAAAGTCGGCAAAGCCTGGGATTGGATCGGCTCCTTCCATGATAGCTTCCTTGATCTCTTTAGGTCCAAGATCCCAACCGTTCATCTTAATGTATGCAGTCAGCAGCGCAGCTGCTCCGGCTACCTGGGGACATGAGAATGATGTTCCGCCCGCTAGCCAAAGCGTGTACGGGTAATCGGAAGGTATGCTTCCAAAGAAGGTCCAAGATCCCGTGGCAACAACGTCTGGTTTCACTCTACCGTCAGATGTCGGACCACGACTGCTGAAGTCTACAATACCGAATTCTTCGTCTGGATAGTAGAAATACCCATAGCTATAGGGGAATCCATATCCACTGAGGACGATGCTACCAAATACTCGTTCATGGATTGGATCCATCGCAGCGCCTACGGTGATTGCACTCTTAGCGGTGCCGGGTGAGCCCACACGTAACGTGGCGGGGCCTTCATTGCCAGCTGCCACAACTACGGTTATACCCAGCTCCGTTGCGGCGTCCACGAGTAGATCCTCTGGGGCCATTCCGGGAGCGCCGCAGCCACCGCCGAGACTCATACTGATGACGTCGACCCCCTCGTCAATTGCAGCATCGATTCCTGCCATCACCATTGACGTGGGAACTCCGCCACCTGTGTGGTCAAAGACCTTAACTGCATAGATTTCAGCGTTGGGGGCTATGCCCCAGCATTCGACCCATTTTGTGCCTGACACGTTGGTAGATCCTTCAGGGTCCCATTGATATATCGACTCACCCCAAGAATGACCTTCTGGGAAACCAATCGCTACATGGGCTGCAATGAGGGCAGCACAGCCTGAGCCATGCCAGTGATTATTGGGATTTCCATACCCCTCGTACGTGGAATTTCCAACATCATAACTGAGGTCGATCCCGCCGTATACAGCAGGATAGTACCAACTGAGATACCCAACAGGGCCATAATCACCGTCCACTACGCGCATCTCTTCGTCCCAGCAACCTGTGTCAATAATGGCTATCCTGATTCCTTCTCCGCCGTTAACTTCTGCCCAAATCTGGTCGGCCTTCGTCAAATAGGGATTTGTGTACGTGGAAGGCACAGCATCCATCATTCTAGTATCGAGCAGGTTAACCTCTATCCCTAGATCTTCAGTCATCAGCCGTTCTAGTGGCATGATCTCTTTGGAGGACATTAGATAACGTTCAGTGTCCAGGTATATTCTTACAACAAGGGAACTGGCAGCCAAATCAAGGAGTGCGCTTGCAGGAATAGTGACAGCAAGAGCTTCTATGTTATTAAACGCATATGTAACGGTTCCTCCGAGGCTTTCGATCAGCGAAGTTAGCTGAGCGTAGTCATGGGTTGTTGTCTGAACAATGACACTGACTGGAGTAGCTCCTTGCTCTAGGAGGCCTGCTACGCCTGTTGTCAGTTTTTCCAGTGGCGTAGAGGCCGCTACTTGTGTTAAATTCACTTCTGTTTGCAATGATCCCTGACCGTTGAGACTGCTAAGTACGCCAGAACCAGCCAAAGCAAATGAGGAAAGCATCAGCGTCATTATTACTAGGCTTACAGAGAGCTTTTTGTTCCTTATCAAGCCTGTGAATAGTATGTTCACCTTTTCTCTCCCTCTTTTTCCTATTCTTGTCACGTGATAAGACCACGTGCGGCCGTAAATATGGATGCTGGATTTATAAAAGGTTTATCATGGTTGAAACAATCAATTACGAAATTAGCAAAACTAGCATATCTCTCATTTTGGAACCCAGATTTTTTTATGAAGGTAGCAAAATCGGTTATTGCATATCACGAAACTAACAAACCTTATTTATTTCAGCTACTAATGAAAAATGAATATAATACGGAAGGGACTGATGATAATCCCGCCAGTGAGCTTTGTGAGTCACGGAGGAAAAGGCGGAAAAGAATGAGTAATATGCAATTTCGGTCTTATTATGATTTCTACAAAGGTATTCTGTCTAGGAATTGTCCAATGAAGTAAACCTTTTATAAGACAAACATCAATACCTAAAAGCGCACGCTGAGTTCAGCGTGACAAAATAAAAATTGGGAGAGGAGAATCGGAGAGGGAGACTTAGTATGAGGAAGACGAAAGTAGGTTTTGCAGTACTTTTGACCATGGTCTTCTTAACTTCAATTGTAGTAATAGCTACACCTGTTTTCGCAGAAGACATTTCTCCAACGAGTATCTTTATGAGCAAACTGGAACCTGAGTTACTTGCAAAACTTCAAGAGAACCCCAACAGCGTCTTTAGGGTCGTTGTGGTTCTCAATGATGGAGTTAGCAAGGATGCGGCCCGGAGCTTACTCCTCAGTCTTGGCGGAGAGATCAACGCCGAGCATAACGTCATAAATGCTATCTCGGCATCAATTCCAGGAGATAAGCTTCAGTCAGTGACATCGCTTGGAGACGTCAACAAGATTCTAATTGACGGAAAGAAATTCCTAAGTCCTGTTCCGAAAGCAGAAGAAAACAACGACGATGATGTAGTAGAAGATGACGTATCTTACTGGTATTCGCAGTTCCCATGGCAGCACGATGCAGATGAAGCGTGGGCTATGGGAATTGATGGTTCTGGAGTCATTGCAGCGGTACTGGACACAGGTCTTTTCTATGAACACCCAGACCTCGCAGGGGTTGTTCTCGATTATGCAGTTTTCACAAGTGAGGCAGACGTATTTCCGCATGATGGCTACGGTCATGGGACCGCGTGTGCAAGCTGCATTGCCGCGCAAGCCATTGTTGACTGGGATCTAGGTGTTACAGACCTGTACTTCAAGGTCAAGGGAGTTGCCCCGGGGGCAAAAATCCTGGGGGCCAAAGTCCTGACCGATGCGGGTTGGGGCTGGGATTCTTGGATTATTCGAGGTATCGAGTGGGCAGTATGGTCGGGAGCTGATATAATTAGCTGCTCCTTCGGAGGACTCGAGATTCCAAATGATGGTAATGACCCGACAGCCTTAGCACTGGATGCTGCGGCAGAAAAGGGAGTTACCAGCTTTGTGGCAGCGGGTAACAGTCAAGGCTTTGGCACAGTAGCTTCACCTGGCTGTGCTAAAGATGTAATAACAGTAGGGGCTTCTACTGAAAACTCATTTCCATACACTTGGCTTGGTTACTGGCCGTTTGCTTATGCAGATGACTATGAGAATGATCAACTAATCTTCTGGAGCAGCGGAGGATCAACAGCCGATGGCAGAGTAGACCCTGATGTGTCCGCTGTTGGAGCATGGGGTCTCACGCTTGACACACATCCTTACTATCTATGGCTACAATTTGGTGGTACGAGCATGGCAACTCCAGTTGCAGCTGGAGTTGGAGCGCTTGTAATCGAAGCTTACAGAGCTGCTCATGGACATTCTCCAGAACCCGGAGAAGTCAGAAATATTCTAATGAATACAGCAGAGGACCTGGGTTATCCTGCCAATCGTCAAGGAGCCGGTCGAGTAGATGCCTATGAAGCAGTACTGGCTGCCCAGTGCGACTGCTGTTACTCTGATACAGGCGGAATTCACGCTGGAATCCTAGAGCCTGGTGAGAAATACACAAGTCACCTGAAATTCAAAGAGGATATTGATTACGTTTGCGCAGAAAGACTTGAGTGGATTGGTGATATATTCGAAGAAGGTCTGTCGACCCCTGACGATGAATTTCTGTATTTCACAGTTCCTGCTGGTACAGAGTATGCACAGATTAAACTGATGTTTCCATTCAACTATTCATTCGGAGTCTACGACATGGAAGATTACGATGGAAGTCAATGGACAGACGCTCACATAAATACAATACTCTATCGAATTGAAGAAGACGGCAGTTGGACTATGATCAACTACGGGTATGCTCACACAAATATACAATGGTTTGATGCTAGCGTGACTCCTGGAGATTATGTGTTGTGCATGTCGCACGTAGCAGGTGAACCCATCACACCAGTTGATGTCAAAATAGACTTCTATGAGTTTGCTCCTTGGACCTGGGTATCCACACATATCCTTGGAAAGAATCTGAAAGTCAACGTCAAAGTGCCTTGGGGTACTGCTCCAGGATCATACGAAGGCTTTGTCAGAGTAGAGTGTGACGGAGACTTCATCAATATTCCAGTTGTCGCTACTGTTCCGGCAAAAACTGGAAAATCATTCACTGTCACAGCGAACGTGGTGATGGAGCCAAGAGACTCCATGTCTGGTGACTGGGTTTTCATCCCGGTGAAAGTACGCAAGTATAGGTACATAACACTCACGGTTTCTTGGTTTACACCTGATGCAGACTTCGACGTCTACCTAATCACTCCT
>JBHLPL010000068.1:0-10379 GCA_048939465.1 Promethearchaeota archaeon
ACGTTAATGTTTATTGCCCCCTCCCGCCTAAGATGTGAGGCTATTGATGCGAGTTTTTCCGGTGTAACGGCTACTCCACTCTCTGGATTTTGGGATATATCGTAGTTTTGGCATTACGCATGGACACGTTGGATGTGTACATTATGCGCGCACTTGAAATTACATCCAGAGAAGAAAATGGTTCCTGAAGGTACCAGAGGCGCTTCCTCACCTGTGTGAAGAAATGCAGACGATACGCGGGCCGTACCATCCACCTGACAAACTCCTTTCTCCCCTTTTCCTCTGTTTATCCTACATCTGTGTTCACAGAAATGACAATCTTGAAGTATTCGATTCGCGATCTCAGTTTTTAGGTCCAGATATGATGTTTCAGGAGTGGCCATGTCTTGCAGCAAAAGGTCTCCTTTGTCAATATCTTTCAGAAAACTCTTGAAACGCTCGTTTAGTTTATCATGCTCTTCCCATAGTTTACTCATTTCCTCTTGTAGATCTATTTTTGTTTCGATTTTCTTGCAGATTAAGAACTTGGCTGGCACCTTGTCTCCAATAATGTCATAATATCTCCCAAGACGTTCTTGAACGACTTCATCTTTCCATACACGAGCGGCATCTGGTCGAAATATCCGCCACATTCGAATTCCTCCTATCAAGTATCCTAGCTTAATTTCAATTTGGGGGAATAAAAAACGTATGTTTCTTGATTAGGATCGAACCATTGTTGTTAGACAAAAGCTTTAATGGTCATAGAAGAGTTAGATAGAGACACAACAAAGATAGGCTGTTGGGAACTACATTGGGCAAATCAGTTCTTCGATCAATGCAGGGGATTCGAGCCTATTTTTCTCCTAATGGTGTAGCCTTAGGTCATGCAGGCAGGTGCGTTCCAATTGCCCAGCAGATTCAAGGGTACGGTGGACGGGTTCTATTCTCTACGTACGGGGATGCTGTGGATTTTGTAAAAGCAGCTATGCTCCCTGTTGTGAGAGGCCCTGCTATTAGATTCGAAGAGATGGGCGACGGCACGGTTGCTATGCTAGAGACTGCCGTCAAATGGCCTAAGCATGTTTACACCTTTATAAGACAGTTGGGAAATGAGATTCGATTGATTCGTGGCTTCAAAACCGATGTTGTAATATCCGATTCCCGCTTGTCTCCAGTCTTCGCGGCTTGGGGACTGAACGTACCCTGCGTCCTACTCCTTCACCAACTCAAAATGTTAATCCCACATCGAACAAAACTGACTCCGTTCAAGATGAAACTAAAGGCTTTCGGTGAAAAGATCATTCTTTATGATACGAGTCTGTTTTGGCACAGAAGCGACATAATCCTTGTTCCTGACTTTCCGCCGCCTTTCACAATCGCCAAAGCAAATCTAGAAATTCCTCAAAAGCTTATGAAGAACGTTAGACTTATCGGCCAAGTCATCAGCAAACGTCCTGAGCAATATCCGAGCCGAGAAGAGCTGAAAGAGCAGCTGGGTTTTGATGACCGTCCATTGATATTCGCAGCAATTGCGGGTACTCGGCTTGAGAAAAAACAATTAACCGAGATTCTTGTGGATATCTTTTCTCGTTTTCCAAATGACTACCAAATAGCTATGACCCGAGGCATTCCGGGAAAGATCGACGTCCCCGTAATGAAAAGAGATAATTTGAAAGTATACGATTGGGTTAGTGATCGTTATAAGCTTCTTAAGGCCGCAGACTTGGTTGTTTCCCGTGCAGGACATAACACTATTGCAGAGTGCATGTATTACGGGAAACCCATGATCTTAATTCCTACGCCAGCCCATACAGAACATCAGAGCAATGCAGAATCAGTGGAGAGATTGAAGTTTGGTGAGGTCATACAACAACAAGACCTTACTTTTGAGATGCTTATGAATGGTCTAAAGAGTCTGATGGACAACGTAGAGGTCAAGAGAAGTATTTCAAGAATTCAAAAAAAGATCCTAAAATTGAATGCGGTTAATACTGTTCTAGAAACCATTGTCAAGTTGAAGGGGTAAGAGCTTTAACTCAAGAAGTGCAGCTTAAATCTGATGAATTCTTAAATCTATTATTAATGAGAAGTGCCCATATTTCTGGGGATAATTGTGACACGAGCCAAACCAAAGTTTGTCTGCGATTGTATGCTGATGAGGCTAGGTAGATGGCTGAGACTGCTGGGCTATGATACTATACTCTCCAACATTTTGACCGATGAAGAGTTGATCCGCATAACCTCAGATGAGAATCTCACTCGAAAAATCGAACTTGCTGAGCTATTCTATCACGTCTTTCAGAGATATTCGCTTTGCGGAGACGTGTTAAGGTGTAAAGACTCGGAACACAGTATTCTGGTTAAATCACCCTGCAGGGAGTTCCATTTCAGAATCAAGACTGTCCCCGGAATTATTGCCTCGAATGACTATCAGTCAAGGAAAAGCATCTGTTATATTGTTCCAGACGAAAGTTTGGCATCTGCAAAAGGATCATATAGCCTGTCTTCAAAATTCGGGCGGGAAAACATGAACATGATTCCGGTCAGCAGTATTGGGATGTTCCCATACTTGCTCAGCGTTCTTTCCGACCAGGGAATCTTAGTGCCATGCTGGGATGGAAAAGATCTATGTACGCTCAAATTGCTTCAGGTTTGGATGAAAATAGGGGAGGCTATGCCAAATTACCATTATGATGTTGATGGTGGAGAGGGTAGGATCCTCATTACAAGAGATGTCAATCTCTACCGACGCGCAGTAAAAAGAGGATTAGACGCGTTTTTACTGACTTCAAACCTACACACCAAACAGATTGCAGAAATTACCCATCGCTACAATCTGGGCGTTTCTGTGAACCCTGCTCTGTCTAGATGTCCCCACTGTAACGGACGTCTTGAGAAAGCAGAGGACGTTACTAAGTTGGCGGAATTGATTCCCATTAATACTCTAAAGGCTTACAACGATTTTTGGTTGTGCAAACAGTGCAAGCAAGTGTTCTGGCAAGGAAGAATGTGGTCAAATATCATGGATGTGGCAGAACGTGTCAAAGGCTTCAAAAATGAGCTAGAATCCACCTGCTGATCTTGCTCTAATTCGACTTAACGCATCCTGGCTCAGCCAATAATGGGGAAGATAATGCATGCGGCTGTGAATAGTCGTTGATCTGGGGCTCATTTCAAAGGTTCAAAATAGTCCTCTGCACCGTTTAATGTTATAGTGAGAACGTCAATGCCTTCTCCGGAAGCAACGTCTCTCTCACTAGCAGATTTAATGGCTCTAATCGCCAGATCTCTCCCCTCTTTTACACCCATCTCTGGCTTGTAATCTGCTTCCAAGACACCGATTGCTACCTTAGCTCCTGAACCTACAGCAGCGTATTGATCGGGGACGAGAGACCCCAGCAAATCTAGGGCATACAGCTTCGCTCCTTCTTCATCTACGCCGGCTACAATCGTCTGCGTTATCAGCGGTGTCATACGTCTGGAAAACAATATGTTTGACATCAATTTTGCAGCAGCTTTGACAGGTATTTCCTTACGCATCTCCAAAGCGTAAAGATTGGCTTGCGCTATCATGGTTCTGACTAAAATCTGGAAATCTGAAGTTAGGCCTGCACACGCCGCTCCAATCCTATCAGTTATCCTAAAGACTTTCTTCCCAGTTTTGCTCATTACAAACTGACCGAAAGAAACACGTTTCTCTGAAGCAAGAACAACGCCGTCTTTACATATAAGACCAATAGTTGTAGCGCCAATAACCCATTGAGGCAACTCTTGTGCCAATATATGCACCCCTTATGTTGATTCAAGTCTCTCCTTGTGAACTGCCCCCAGCTTTCGCAAGAGGCTTCCTCCCTTGCTGTCTGGATCGCTATTAAGTCTCCTTTCGAAGTTGTGAACTCTGGGGAGGTTTGGGGCTGGTTCACTTCCCGTTTTACGCAGCCACAGACTGCGGGACAGCCCTGCTCCTAGGCATATAGCCTAAGAGGCCGTTACCTATATTAATGCACCTAACCGACACCCTTCTTCACTTTCGAGGTCGCAGACCTCAACCTCAAATATCCAAAAAGATATTTAAATGCAACGCAATTCTTCCCCACACTTACGCAAGGGATCCTTGCGTGAATGGTAGATGAAACTCTGCAGAGTGTAGATCGAGAATAATGGCGATCAAGATGAGAATTCGTGACTTGTTAAATAGGCTGCGTTGGCATCCTGAGGAGGATATTAAAGACTACGAGATAACATTCATTCATCGGGGCGCGTTTCAGGACAAGAAAACGATACCTGCCAAAGAAATAGTTGACATCCTATCATCCTATTTCACTTACAAAGAGCACAAAGAGATTGTTGTAATTCCTTTCCATCGAATACTTGAGATAAGAAATAGGAAAACCGGCGAAGTATCCTGGAGAAAGAGATGAGAAATGAATTCTCTAATGCTCTGACCTTTCAGTTTAATTGCTGTGTTAAGAAAAACAATATTGAACTAATAATCTGGAATAGAATAATCTGGGATGGACAATTTTTCATCTTGCTTCATCTTTCTTACGGCTAAAACCTTTCCTATGCAGTTTCCAATATTTTCAAATTCCATGCTAGGGCCAGGCAATGTGTGCAGATCCGTGTACATTGGGATTCTGACTCTCCTGTATCTCAAACCCTTGCATGTCTTGTAATCAATCCGCCAATTGAGATATAACTGGAATAGATCACGATGCTTGGTTCTAAAACGCCCCTTTACATCTATTTTTCCATAGCTCCAAGGAGCAGTCTGAATCCGTCTTGATACTGAAGCGGAGGTTATCAAATCTATTGGAATCTCCCAATTTGCTTTCTTTGCTCCATCTGATCTGTATCTTATTACTCTCTCAGAAGTAATCAAAAAGATATCTTCATCTACCAGTTCTCTACGTGGTACCCGCATGTATAAATCTGCAAAATAATAAATCCATTCATTGGAATGAAGCATATATCGTACATGCGATGAAAAAGACTGATTGATTTCTTCCTGTTCCATAAGAAGCCTTCTTCTTTGCTCTACAGGAATCTCAAAATCTCCCAATTCGTTCCTCATGAAGTATAGACCACAAGAGTAACAGAATAGCCTTCCGTTTCCGGTGATTGAAAAACCACAATAGGGGCATCTTTTGCTTTTTAGAAAAACAGAAGTCACCTCAACGCCAAAATTCTCCTCAAATGCTCTTTTAATCTCCTCTCTCAGAAGCTCTAAATCCTCTCCCACAAGTTTTTTTCCCAAAGCAACCTCCGACCTCTCGAAATACTCTTCATCCAGCCTAGGTCTTTCTTCTCTCCACCAAACCTCAAAGTCTTTTCTTGTTAGATTAAGACGGATTTCCCCTGTTTTGATTTCACTTATCATATCTTTAGGAATCATCAGTTTTCCTCTATGTCCTACATAGACATCCATAACGATTTCATTGGAGAGAACCTCTCGAACAACACCCAATTGCTTGTCGTCGGCGCTTTTGACTTCATCGTATTTTTCTATTATTTCAGAGGTCTTTTTCAAGAAATCCCCCCAGTAATACTAATGGCCTGATCTTATCCTCCTTACATCTCTCGCTCTTTCTATATATTCTTCAACAACCCAAAGGTTAACTTCAGGCGAGACATGCTCACCCCCGTGGCGACGGATCTTTACTTCTTTATACGTAGGCCCCCTATTCGTCTGGAAACTAATTCGGAAATAGGTGTAGAGAAGATCAGAATGCGAGTATGCGTAATCTTTGCTGCTCGGCAGAAACCTCTCAATACCGCTAAATTCGTCATCAAATATGCCGGAGGCTAGAACTGATTCTATTTTCTCGATGGGAATTATCCAGTTATCCTCTTTTTTTCCTCCGGACTTATGCCTGATCAGTCTTTCAGAGGTAATGATTAATACGTCCTCAAATGTCCTAGGGGTGAAGGGTTCCAAGCCAAAATGTAACCAATAAAAAAAACCTGCCAACGAAGCGCGAAACTTTCTGCGGTACTGTTTTTTAAAAAAATCAGCGTAGTAATAGATCCATTCATTGAAATGTAGGATCTCTCTAGATTCTTGGGGAATAGATAGTCTTATCATCTCTTGTTCCATGCAGAGTTTTACTCTTTGCTCTTTGGGTATTTCATAATTGCCCAAACTATCTTTCATAAAATACAATCCGCAAAAATCACAAAATAACCGCTCTTCTCTCGTAATGAAACTACCACAATAAGGGCATCTATTATTGTCTATGAATGCTGAAATTGCTTTCCCACTAAAGTTCTCGTCAAATGCTGTTCTAATTTCTTCCCTCAGAAGTTCCAGATTTCTTTCTGTTGCTTCGGACGGTTTTTTCAAGAACCTCCCCCCAGTAACATATTTTATATTTACTTCTAGGTTAAAAAATATTAGCTTCTATTATATCTGAGAAAATATGTCTATTATTAAATTGAGGGGTTGCACATCTCCCCTCACGTTTGTAAAGAATGAATCTCCCCTTGGTGGCCTCTATGAATCCTTTTGCCGATTTCAAGTCTGTTCGTAGTTCCGAGGAGATTCTAGAGACCGCTATCAAGAGAGCTTCAAAAATCAAGAAACGCTTTTCGCCTCGCCTATCAAAAATATCAAGAATCAAGAAAGAAGAAGTGACAAAAGTCAGAGTGCTGGCTCAGAACATAACCAAACCACTAGACAAGGTGGTCAAGCAAATGCCAACACTAAGTGACGTCGACCCTTTCTATCGAGAGTTGACTGAAATCCTTGTTGGCATTGACAAGTTAAGAAAAACCTTAGCTTCCTTGAGTGGTTCTATAAGAGTCATTAAGAATATAGCCAATCAGCATATCCGTAGAATTCGCAAAACAACTAATTTAAGCGTCATAACTTCAGAACGAAAAGCGGCCTATGGACGGATAGCGTCTGTTATGAAGAAACTTCAGGGGCGGATGACTTTCCTAAAAGATGTGTTTCGTCTTCTTAGAGGATTGCCTTCCACTGATCCAAGTGTACTAACAATAGCTGTTGGTGGTCCTCCGAATGTTGGCAAATCCACTTTTGTAAAAGCAGTTTCAAGTGCAAAGCCAGAGATTGCAGCCTATCCTTTTACGACTCGTGAGCTAATTGTAGGTCATATTGAACTCGATAAGCAAAGAGTCCAAATCATCGATTTACCAGGATTACTGGATCGCCCCCTCGGTGAGCGAAATGCCATTGAATTACAGGCTATCGCCGCTTTAAAGCATCTTGCTAATGTAATCATTTTCATGATTGATCCTTCAGAGACATCTGGCTATTCAATAGATAATCAGCTTTCCTTGTTTCAGGAGATAAAAACTACATTCGAGAAAATCCCCATAATTCCTGTGATCAATAAAACTGATCTCGCTTCCCGTCAGCAAATCAAATATGTTAAAGAAAGAATGAGAGGTATTTCTGAAATGGTGGCTACTAAAGGTACTGGGGTAAGAGAACTTTTGCAGAGAGCTTTAGGAGTGTTAAACCTCTCCTGAGAGCAGCAGACTTAGGCAAAATCAAAAAGGGAAAATTGTGATTAGCTTCTCGTCCGTGTTAATGTATCTTTATCCCCTCTACTTTTATTCTTCCCGATTCTCCCTCTTTTCCCTTGATCTGGAATTTAACCCCCAATATTTTCTGGGTTATTTGGATATTCGTCAATGAATGGAGAGTCAATTTAGACACACTAATTTCTGACACGCCGTCAGTGATAGCCATATAAGGTATTAGCATATCCCCCGTGTGTTTATCTACTGCCTGTTTGCTCCTTATCTCTGAGATTAGTTTTTCAGCAACTTCTGATCCGACCTTTTCAGCGGGCTTTCCTCTTTCGCCAAGTGCATCTGCTCCCAAAATGGCTCCAGTTGATGTGATTGCCCAGAGGGCAATACCACTGCCCGGTCCAAGAGCGTCTCTGGAATGGAAATCACCATCGACCTTTATGTTGATCTTCTCAAATCCTGCGGTTCTTAAGACCTTGGCTGCTTCTTCTTTCTGTCTTTCCGCAACGTGGAGTGGGAGCTTAACGCAATGGGAAATCCCACCTATTTCCATGACTTCTCCTTGTTCTAAGAGGGTTATAGGGGAGAATCTCTTAACAGGGTGTGCTTTGAATTCGACTTCTCCTCCTCCTTTTGGATAGTGTCCTCTCTTTTCTACACTGATGCCCCCCTCATAACCAATCTTCTTCAGCATAGGAAATGTTACGTGTTGAAGATAGTCTATTGTGGGACTCCATTTGACGTCGGTTCCCCCCCTAATTCTTATAACAACATCTGAAGGAGCTAATGCTGCAACAGGCATTAGTGCCTGAAGAACAAGTGAAATACTCCCCGCTGTTCCTACGTTGAACCTAAACGAGCCAGACCTCCGGTTTTTTGGCGAGAAGGTCACTTCCGATGAGCCTATGGCCGTTCCAGTAATCTCTGCGTCAACTAAAGCAGCTACGGCCTTAATTCCTGTCAGGTGCTGTGGTCTTAATCCTGGATTAGGTCGTTTAGCTCTAATTCTTATGATGTTTATTGGTTTCATAACCGAAGCTGATAGGGCTACACTTGTGCGTAGGACTTGGCCACCCCCCTCTCCTAGACTCCCGTCAATTTCAATCATAGAACCCCATCCTTTCCTAGAAAAATATAAAAGCCTTCAAACATACGCTTCTGATACAGTGAGGAAAAATGCATCAAAAAAACCTATCGCTTTCTGAGTTTCAAAAGAAGGTATATGGGGTTACCTCAAAAATACCAAAAGGCTCAGTTACGACATATGCTACGATAGCCAAAATCCTGGGCAACTCCTCTTTAGCCAGAGCAGTCGGTAATGCTCTAAACAAAAATCCATTTCCGTCTGAAAAGGTTCCGTGTCATCGTGTTGTTCGAGCCAACGGAGAAGTAGGTGGCTTCGCATCTGGAACCAAAAACAAAATCACTATGCTTGAGAAGGAAGGAATAGCAATTGTTGACGGGAGAGTTGACCTTAGAAGGTTCTCAGCCAATCCGGACCTTCTCACCCGATAGAACCTGGTAAAAAGATACACTTAAAGATATTAATAACACTACCAGCCACTCCGTTAGGAGGTAGAACAAGATTGAAAACAGCACTGTTCATTGGTAGATTCCAACCGTTCCATAAAGGCCACCTACATGCTATCACCGAGATATTGGAAGATGTTGATGAGATCATAATCGGAATAGGGAGCGCTCAGCATAGCCATACCATAAATAACCCATTTAACGCTGGAGAACGAATTCATATGATTCGAGACTCTCTTAATGAAGACGGTATTGACCCCTCTCGCTACTATTTAGTTCCAATACCCGATATAAACGACAATCGTCTTTGGGTGCCTCATGTTATCACACTTACTCCGCCGTTTCAGTTGGTTTATACAAATGACCCCCTGACTACTCAGCTGTTTAATGAAGCACAATTCAAAGTTGTGCCTGTCAAATTGCATCGGAGAGAGCTGTACTGTGCCACGGAGATAAGAATGAAAATGCTGAAAGGAGAAAGTTGGGAAGAGTTGGTTCCTAAGAAAGTTGTAGAAATAATCCACGAAATTGATGGTCTTACAAGAATAAGAAAGATCGGGACTGCAAAACTCAAGATTTGACACCTCTCCTTGCACTAGTCACTTTCTTTGAGAATAGTAGCAATCAAGTAGGAGGTTGTTTATTGAAACCATCTCCAATAATTACACTTCTTACAGATTTTGGGATCAAGGATGCATATGTGGCTGCCATGAAGGGTACAATCTTAAAGATATGCCCGGTCGCCAAAATTGTGGATATATCACACGAAGTTCCGAGGTTTAATATTGAGTACGCGGCTTTTCTATTAATGCAGACAGCTCAATACTTTCCTGAGGGAACGATTCATGTGGTGGTGGTCGATCCTGGAGTTGGAACGCGTCGACGAAGGATAATAATCAAAACTAAGAGGAGCTTTTTCATAGGACCTGATAATGGCGTCTTGATCCCTGCTGCCGAAAGAGAAGGCCTTTCACAGATAATAAAGATAGAAAGCGCGAAATACATGCTTTGTGAAACATCCAAGACCTTTGAAGGCAGAGATGTGTTTGCCCCTGTAGCGGCCCATCTTGCGTCTGGTACTCCTTTGGAGTCTTTTGGGCGTCTCATAGAGAATGTGATTGAGCATCCTTTTCCAAGTCCGAAAGTCTCCGAAGAAGGTATTTCTGGCGAAGTAATTCACATAGACGGTTTCGGAAACTTGATCACAAACATAAGTACTATGCATATTAGAGAAAAGAATATCAGATTCGGAGAAACAATTAAGGTCTCCATTAATGATTGGATATCAAAAATCCCTTTTCTGAGAACTTATGGTAGCACCAGTAAGGGGGAATATCTAACTATAATTGGAAGCTCTGATCTTTTAG
>JBHLPL010000142.1:0-3244 GCA_048939465.1 Promethearchaeota archaeon
AATATGGCCTAGGTTTGGAGGGACTACTGAGGATTTCACCAGTTCTTATCGCTAAATACAAATGAGCTCTTAAGTGACGCGTGCGCGGCCAATAGGGAATCATGCGAGGACGAGTGAGGATCTTGCGAGTTCCCAAGACCGATGCAATATCATCAATGGGAAGTTTCCAGTTATTCTCCTCAGTTCCATCCCATCTGTATCTTATCACTCTTCTTGAAGTGACAAGCAGAACATCTTCTTCTAAAGACGGGAGATGAGGGGGGGGGCCTTGTTCACTGACACACTGATAGATCCATTCATCAGCATGAAGCATATTCCTGAGAGGTCCAGAAAAAGACTGTCTAATTTTCAGTTGATCATCACACAATTTTTCTCTTTGTTCCTTTGGAATCACAAAATTGCGCAGATCGTCTCTTATAAAAAACAGTCTGCATGAACGGCAATAGAATCGCTCCTTCCCGGTTACGGAAGAGCCACAGAAAGCACATTTCTTATCTCTCAGCAAAGCTGAAATCACTTCGCTTCCAAAGTTTTCATCAAAGGACATAGTGATTTCTTTTCTTATGGTTTCGGGGTCTCCTTCCTCAAGATATTCCGATATACGGTTTTTCCACCACTTTTCAAACTCTTTTCTGCTTAGAGAAAGGTGAACTGTTTTCTTTTTGATCTCATGAATTAAGTGCTTAGGAAGTACAGATATCGCTCTTTCTCCCACGTAGACATCCACGAAGAGTTCATCATCAATTATATCTTCAACTGCTCCGATCTGCTTTCCATCGGAGCTCCTGACCTCTGCTGTCTTCTCAGTCAGTTCCGAGATTCTCTTCAATAAAGTCCACTCCTTTCACAGGTTAATGCTCCAATCTCGTTTTTCTTGCCTCTCTAGCTTTGTCCACAAATTCACCAATAGATTCCGCTTCTTCAGGAATCGCATACCTTGTATATTCCTCGTTAAGCATTTCCATTCTCTTGTACTTCAAACCCTTATCAGACTGGAAGGTAAAACGGAAGATCATATATAGCACCGTTCCTGGTCCATACCTATAACCCGCTCTCATCCAGTCAATTCTCTGCTCGATAAACGATGAAACCGAAATCACTTGGCTCACCGGGATCTCCCAATTGTCTTCCTTTCCTCCATCCGACTTAAATCTGATTAATCTCTTTGACGTAACAACCACAACATCCTCCTCTATCGAAAGATAAAGAGGTCTTTTTTGGTAGAAGTTCACAGAATGGTAAACCCATTCATCGAAATGAAGTAGATTCCTAACACGGGACGAAAAAGTCTGCCTAATTGATTCTTGTTCGTCAACGAGATGATCTCTTTGCTCTGTGGGTATTTCATAGTTGCCCTTTTCGTCCTTCATGAAATATAATCCACAAGAACTACAGAAGAATCTTTCATTTCCATATATGAATGATCCACAGTAGGGGCATCTATTGCCTTTGAGGCAAGCCGTAACAACATCACTCCTGAAGGTATTCTCAAAGGCGGTCTCGACATCCTCCCTTAACAGATCAAGATCTTCTCCGACAAGCTTTCTTCCTAATGCGACTTCAAGTCTTGCTGGATATTCCGCAATCTGCAGAGAACCCTCTTTTTTCCACCAAGCCTCAAATTCTTTTTTTGTGATATTTAGATAGACTGTCTTCCTTCGTATATCGGCGATCATATCCCTTGGCAGGACGAAAATTCCTCTTTTTCCTATATAGCAGTCCATGGCAATATCTTCTAGGACAATCTTGCTGACGACTCCCAGCTGCTTACCATCAGAGCTCTTTATCTCTGCCGTTTCTTCCGTTAGATCAGAAGTCTTTTCCAACAAGTCCTCCCCCGAAGCGATATCCCCCCTTTTTCAATAGTGAGCGGATGAATATTAGCTTTTGCTTTCAGTGGGTCATTTGAACGAAAAGGGATTGGCTCAGCATAATTCTTATTTAGTTCTTTGATATCGGGTGTTCTGAAGATGGGGTGTTTTGTTTGGACATTCATGCCATTTCAGAGAGAATGAAGAAAGGTACTGGGCTTCCTCAAGAGGAAATTCTGCCCATTCTGGATTGCGATAATAGAACGCTTATCAGACTTATGAAGCTGTCGTGGGATGTGTCTAGACATTTCTTCGGATGGAAGCTATACTGCTCTGCTCCAGATATCATCATGTATAAGGTACCTGGATTTAAAGTCGTCACAAAGAATGTCTTCAGACCGCTCTCTGTTACTGGGAGCAGATGTGCCTTAATGTGTGATCATTGCGAGGGCAAGATCCTAAATCATATGATTCCGGCCACAAAACCCGAAGATCTTCTAAGAGAGTCTGCCAAGCTGTATAATAAGGGCTGCAAAGGAGTCTTAATTAGCGGAGGATCTTTGAAAAATGGAAGCGTTCCGCTGAAGAATTTCGAATCGGCAATAAAGACAATCAAGAATAAATACGGATTCTTGGTAGCAGTTCACACTGGATTGGTCGACAGAGAAACTGCCAAAGCACTGGGTAGAGCAGGAGTGGACCTGGCCATGATAGACATAGTCGGGGATAACGATACAATAAGCGAGGTTTACCACCTGAACAAGAAAGTTGAAGATTTTGGGACGTCTCTGAAGTACCTTAAGGAGGCCAAGGTATCTATTGCACCCCATGTTATCGTAGGATTGCATTATGGCAGAATTAGGGGAGAGTACAAAGCCTTAGAGATGATCTCCAAAATCAGGCCCAAGAGCGTCGTTATCATCGCTTTTAAACCCATAAAGGGAACTCGAATGGATAACATCGCACCCGCAAAACCCATTCAAATCGCAAAGGTAGTAGTGGCTTCCAGACTCATGATGCCGGCCGTTCCGATTATTCTGGGGTGTGCAAGGCCAACAGGTTTGCACAAAATCAGAACAGACATAATTTCTATTAGATCGGGAATCAATGGCATTGCTTTTCCAACTGAAAAGGGACTCAGTTACGCAGAATCACTGGGACTCAAGAGGATCTTTTCACCGCTGTGCTGTGCATTCTTATTAGATGAAGGTTGATAATCCTCCCATAGTTTTGCCTCTTCGTTTTCTTCTATATATGAAACGAGAGAATTTGGTGAACTACTCCTAGCCTTGGCAAGTAGCTTCCTTTTTCATCCGTTCCAGAACAGGATATGTCTTATGTGCTCCACGGACAGTCTCTGCCCTGAAACTTGCCTCTGCGAATTGGAGAGTCTTACCTTGACTAGATTCAAATATTCTCCGGAAAAACCCATT
>JBHLPL010000143.1:0-3243 GCA_048939465.1 Promethearchaeota archaeon
ATGAGAATGATCCGGTGCATGGACTGGGTATCATGCTGATGTACAAGCCGGTGAACGAGCGGGGTCCAGCCTTCAACAACATAACCCGGTTTCTGGCCAGAGTGAAGCAATCCCTGGACCCGTATAATATCGCCAACCCCGGACGGCTGATTGATATGGAAAAAGTGGATTTCATCGCGCAAAAAGTGAAAGATATTTACGACTTAGGTGTCGAAATTGGTGCAAAAATCTTCATAGGAAAGAGATGAATTGCTCTTTATTGATTCACTTTGGAAACAACAGTCTAATCGTTTTCTTCGGTTTTAACTTCTTTGAAGTCTCTTAGAATTCTATAATATATCTCTCGTTCTCTATTCTTCGAGAGCCTGTATAATCGTTCTACAATCAATTCTGGTGTTGATTTTGCCAGATAATTAAATCGAGGTGAACGGTCGACAATAAGGTTTAGATCCTCGTCAAGCCCTTTGGCCTCAATACCGTCCACTCTAATCGGGCCACTCACCAACTTAACAATCTGCTCAGCAAGATGACTGACCAATACTGCACAGGCATTTCTATTTCGACATAACACATCCAAAATGCCTGCGATTATTTTTGCTGCTGCTCCACTCTCTGTTATTGCCTCAACTTCATCGAACAGTACTAGTTTTGATGCGACAGATATTACTATTTTAGAGAAGTTTTTCAGTGTGGTTTCAAGCGCCCCCGCACTGACCATTCCTCTGGACTTGGCGAAGTAATACAACTCATCAAACAAGCCTATGTGGGTCTCTTGTGCCGGGACGGGGAATCCCATATGTCCGAGGATTGCGATTTGATTAACCAGCTCAATACACATTGATTTGCCTCCGGAATTGGCCCCTGTTAGGATGATTACACTCTCTCCATTTGTATCAGGAGGTCTATATGCTACATTTCCTAAAACATACTCTATCGGAATTACTTTGATTCCTCCTTGTAACTCTTTTTCTCTCAGAAAGATGTTTCTCCCTTCTTTGAAGCCGATACCGATGTGCTCCGCATCAACATTCGGCGGGTTTAAACCGTAGTCCCTAGAAAACAGTCCCACCGCAAGAAATATGTCGAATTCCAAGAGTGATTGAACGGCTGCTTGAACGGTTGAAATATGCTTAAGAAGTGTATTAGTTATTTCTCTCATTAGTGTGAGTTGTTTTTGCGAATACCTCATCCTAATACTGTTCTCTAAATCCCCTACTCTCTTCGGTACGGTCTCAATCGGTAGTCCAATGTCCTGAGGAAAGATCCCCTCAACTAGCGTCGTCTCTTCCGGTGAAAGGTTTAGATTCTCACAAATCATATCTCCGGCCTTTTGAACAGCATCACTGAATATTTCTATGACTTCTGGAGGGAGGTATTGCCTAAGCCTACCTGCTTCGACAGAGTCTGTGGCGGACGTCTCAAGAATCTTAATTATTTGCTCTCCACGTATTGATATGCTGCTTTCTGCAACATTATTCCTTATCTGACCGTTCAGCCATGCCTCAGCTTCACCAATCGTTCTATCAAAATTCTTTAGAGCGTAGCGATAGCGATCCAGCTCCTTGTTATATCCCTCGGCGATCTCTCCTTCCTTGGTTATTCTTCCTATTATTGCCCCAACTTCTTCAAGTCTCTCCAAATTCAGTTGATTTTTGAACTTGTTTATCGCCGGGTTCCCCGGAAACTCTCTAAAAACCCTCCCCAATTCACATGTTGCTTTTATCACATCATAATTCGTGGAGAAGAATACTATCGTCTTCTCGGGAATAATCTCTTCAATCGGTGTCCTGGGAGAGACAACTTGAACATTATCTGCCTCGTCCAGTACGCTCTCATAGTACTCTCCCCCAGCGATGAAAATGATGTTTTCATAAGTATTAATGTATTCCATCAAGGTCTCCCGACCTTTGGTGGCCTCAATCAGAAAAACACTACAATAGCTATTCACCTTTTGTGTACGCAATCTATCGTAGATATCTGGGCTGTCTGTAAGTATGATTCGATCAGTTATGCGATTTCGAATCAGACCTTTACGAAGCGGTCTTATTCTTGAAAGCAATTCACGTATTCTTTTGATTTGTGTTTCACCTAGAGCGTACACAAGGTTTTTTGCTTCAACAAAATATGACAAACGTTCTTTTATCACATCAGATTTGCCAGAAGGAAGTGGGAAGTACAGATCCAGCCTATATTTTGCATAATTGGTTTGAGCATAACTCTTCACGATTCTGAGTATGTGTTCATAGATGCCACGAATATCTTGCGTTTTTAGAACATCTTCGGGGGCCACACCCTCTCTCAATTCATAGGCTTTCTTCACGATCCCCAGCGCTTTGCCTACGCTCATGCCTGGTGCAGCAGCTATATCCGTCACTTTAGCATCGGCTATGGCGCCCAATGCCTCCTCCTGCGAGCCGAAGTGAGCTATTAGGTTTTTGGCTACTTTCTCGCCTACGCCGGGGATTTGATTTAATTGAATTATCTCCAATGCCTGCTCACTCTCCGATAATATCAAGTTCCAAGCCGCTTAAAACATATACGATGTTTCTTTAAGTTCTTCATCAATGAGCTGATATAATTCGATTCTTAATCTTTTCTCTTTCTTAACCTCGATTGTCATGAAACTAGGTATGCCTGAATAATTGCCACCGCCCCACGCACCCGTACAGCTTCCAGGGTTCATAATAATTATATTTTCGATTTTCTCCAAGAATTCGGAATGTGTATGTCCGGTGACAAGAATATCAACTTTCATTCTTCTGGCTATCGAAAACAGCTGTTTCAAGTTCCCCCGCGGATGGACGACGTGTCCGTGGATCATTCCGATTCTAAAATCCCCAATCTCCGCGATTTGATGATCAGGAAGATCCAGATAATCCATGTTTCCTCGGACGGCCTTTACAGGACCTAAATACTCCAATTGTGTGAGTACCGACTTGTTGGTCAAATCTCCCGTGCAAAATATTAAGTCAAATTCTTGTTTACTGATAAAATCCCAGATAATTCGGGGAATTTCCTTTGCTCGCTCGGGCATATGGAAGTCGCCCAAGACTAGTATAAGTGTTGGCATTATTGTTAAACTCCGACTTTTGTGTCTGGGATTTGGGCTAGACTAAGTATATTCTAGGTAAATAGGAAAGAAAATCACTTTGGTCTCTTCATCTGCTCTCTTTCATTCGCCAAGATAGGCGCATAGTCTTTGGATGAGCTGCCTTTACTTCATCTAGTTTTGAAACGCTTGTA
>JBHLPL010000069.1:0-10290 GCA_048939465.1 Promethearchaeota archaeon
TGATACCTCTACCTCGTTAGCTCCTGCCACTGTTTTTTCCTGCAATATCTGATGTGCCAAATTCGCCCACATTGCCGATTGTCTAATGCATCGTAGTTCATCCTCATCTTTTATAATTCGCATGTTCGTAATCAGAGACGGCATCACTTTTACTGGAAAGCCGAGGACTTTTTCCAGCTTCGGACCTTCATAACCCCACCGGCTTGGGCTACCGGGCGCCTCTGCTCCTAGGTGACCTGTTATTCTTAGTTCATCTTTCAGAAAGGTGGCGAGGAGTTTCATCGGGTGCTTCGAGCCCGGATAATCAAAATAGGTGCTGATGTGCGCAACACTTGGTACATCCTCTTGAACGTGCAGTCTCTCGAGCTCAGGTACAAAGAAGCTAATATCTGTTTCTTGAATGATAAGAGCCAAAGGACGTTCAGTAGGAAGATGTACAAATCCAGTTAAGTAATAGATGTGTATGGGATTGAATACTGCAAAGTGCTTTATGTCTTTTCTGGCAAGCTCTTTTCGAAGTTGGTGTTGACGAAATTCAAAACGATTCTGAGGAATTTTGATCATAGACATTTCTTCACTCTCCATATGATTACATTCCTTTAGTATTGCCTTATAGATTTAGCTACTACAATGGATTTTCGGCCGAGACTGCTGAAATTCAACTGGGCAAGCGTGGTGTCATGTTTCTAAGAAGAAGGTATTTATAGTTTATTGAGTAGATGGATTAAACACTCGAGTAATTGCTAGGGAGGTAGCCAGGATAATGTCTGCAAACGACCACTCCGGGAAGGGGAACACTCTTCTTGAGAAGGGAGAGTATATGAAAGCCATGGAGGAGTTTGAAAAGGCACTGAAGATCAATCCCAATCATTTCAAAGCATGGTTAGGAAAGGGGAAGGCTTATTTCTATTTGGTCGACTATGAAAAAGCTGTTGAATGCAGCAAAAAGGCCATAGAAATCAATAGTGACTTCGGAGAAGCATGGGGTTGGTTGGGAGCAATCTGCAAATTCATCCACAAATACGAGGAGGCAATTCCATACTTCAAGAAATATGCAGAACTTGAACCTAACAACGCAATGATATACCTTGATATTGGATCATGCTATGGCGGATCTAATGACCATTTCCATCAAATCGAATACTACGAAAAGGCGTTCGAAATCGATCCAAATGATTCGCTAACTAAGATTGTACTAGACAAGGCACTAGAGAAGTATCCGCAATACTATGACGAAAAAAGCAAGAGAGAGAAAACCCAAGCAGAATGTTGAAGTTCTAGAATTAGCCTGGTATCAGAATCTGTGAAGACCTCCCAGCTGTTTCTTACTTAACCGATCATCCCGTAATCAATGGGACCGCTTTTGGGAGAGACTCCTGCGGACGGATAAAACGGGGGAAGCCCGATGGAAAGGCAAAGAGAATTCTAGGTAAATCTTACTTTGGCCTCTAAGTCTTACATTAACGCCATATTCCCCTACCTTAGTTCTTTGATTATATCTTCAAGTTTCTCGTAAGTGCCGTCCTGGATTTTCTCCAGATAGTGTTTCGCATGCACTCTCGTTGTTTCTGTTAGATCAATAACCTTCCAACCCTGCTTTTTCATAAGCTCCTTCTTTGTGGTCGGAAACACAGCATCTTCCTTCAGTACTTCCTCCAGTGACTTGACCCCCAAATTCTTTGTGACTTTTGGAAATCTGCCTGTCTTCTGAAAAACCTTCAACCTGGCTGCATCTTTGTACATCTTGATTGGATGAAAGGTTATGATGGCTCTCTTTGCATCCGAAGACTTCACCTTTTTATATATTTCTTCCAGTTCACCATCGGTGAACTGGTAGAGATTGTGTCGACCCTTCCCGAATAGACGCGTATATAATACGTCAGATTCAGTCAATGGAGTCTGTACCGAAAGGTCTACGCAGTGGATGATATTATAATCTTCCATGATTCTGATAATGTCTTTCGTCAATTCTCCTGTCAAGCTCCGAATCTCCCAAGCTAATCTAACTCCTGCAGTATTTACGCTCGAAAGGAAGTCTCGAATGGATTGAGCTTTCCCCCTACCAAATTTCATTCTTGGAGGAGTCATG
This sequence comes from Promethearchaeota archaeon, assembly GCA_048939465.1. GTDB lineage: Archaea > Asgardarchaeota > Odinarchaeia > Odinarchaeales > JBHLKK01 > JBHLKK01. Next base: position 2,090 of record JBHLPL010000069.1, read on the forward strand.
ACATGTAGATACCGCGATCCCAGCAGCTGACAGATTTCGATCATCTTGTCAAAGCTTTCAATATTCTCAGCAACAGGTTCTAAGAGGTATTGATGAGACACACTCTTGTGACAGCGAACAGAGAATTCAAAATCCTTAGGAACTCGCCTTCTCCAAGATCTTACCGTTCTGTGATTAGGAATTTCATAAAAAGTCGAATTGACCTCAACAAAGTCGAACGCCTTAGAGTATGCTGAAAGATTATCCATCCCCTGAATTTGGAAGTATGCCCAACCGCCCGCACCAATTCGTATTTCCATAAGAGTTATTTGTTATTTCCAAATAAGAATATTTGGAGGTTAGACATTGGCTAAGCTTTTCTTTGGATGTTCTGGGTGGAGCTATAATGAATGGGTTGGTCCCTTCTACAAGCATGCCAAAAAGAGCAAATTATCAGCCTATTCTGATGTTTTCAAAACAGCGGAAATTAATAGCACTTTCTATGCCTACCCTAAGGCAGGCGTTGTTCAGGGTTGGGCAAGATATAGCCCCGAGGAATTCATATTCTCGGCAAAGATTCCGGGACAAGTAACCCACGACAAAGAACTCGAAGTTGAAAAAGACGTGGAAGATGACCTCAATCATTTTTTTGCTCTAATGGATCCGCTCTCAAACGTTGGAAAAATGGGATGCTTCTTAATTCAATTGCCTCCGAGACTTAGATTTATGCCCAGCAAAGTTGAGGATTTCTACGCGCTTCTCCCAGATAAACATAGGTTCGCCGTGGAATTCAGAAATAGAACTTGGCTCAGTGACAGATCGATCGAATTACTAAGCAAATACAACATAGCCTACACAATAATAGACGAGCCGCTATTACCGCCGGACGTCCACATCACAGCCGATTTTGCATATTTCCGATGGCACGGACATGGAAAAGAGCCGTGGTATAATTACCTTTATACAGAAGATGAACTCAAGGAATGGATTCCAAAGGTACAGGAAGTTCAGGAAAACGTAGACGAGGTGTATGGATACTTCAACAACCATTATCATGGATATGCACCTGAAAACTGCTTAGATATAATGGAAATGCTGGGTATTGCAACGCCATTGCAAAGGCAGATCAGAGAGAGAATCAAAGATTATCGTAGAAGACCTCCTAAACCGCCTCCCGAACCCAAAACACTGATGGACTTTATTGGAGAACCTTCCCCAGAAGCAGAAGAGAAAAGAAGAAGGATAGAGGAGAACACCGAGTCCCTTCTTCGGCTTTTTGCTGACGAAGGCAGGATTCTCAGAGGAAGGGTAATAAGAGATACTGAACTTGAAAACCTGAAGGCTGGAAAATCTAGAGTTTCAGCTAAGATTAGAGATTACAGCATAGTAATCGATCGTAAAGGCAGAATAATCCAACATGACTGCAATGATTGGCAAAGACGAAAGAATCGAAAGAAGTTTTGTAAACATATTGTGAAGTTGCTTCTTACTCTGCCTGAAAGGGAATCCAGAACCATACTTAGAGATATATCAAGGAATCTAGCAGGCTGGAGATTCGAGTAGGAGTGTTCTGTCCACTTTCAGAAGACGGTGACGTGGTTCTAAGATAACGGCAACGGACGAAGGTTCGTCGTCCTTTAATAATCCGCCATTGGATGGAACCAGATGGCCCCGCTCTTTTGGAAGGGGTCTCCTTGAGGCAGTTTGGATGAAGGTCTATTTGTGAGGCAGTATAAGGGAGAAGAAGCTCATTCTCTGAATTACGTCAATCTTGGTTCAATGACTCTTTTGTTTTGGTCATCCCATTTAAGCAATAAGGGGCCGTCTTTATCGATATAGATAAACGTATCATGGTCATAACGTGGATTCCTCATCCACGATCCACTGTTTACGAGAATCTTGCCGGTCTTTTTGACTATCTCTGGCGTGCTGTACTCCGGCACGTGAGTGTGACCGAAAATGACTGTTCTGGCCTGGATCATGGCTCCCTTATCTTTCTTCCAGAACTCTTCACCTACAATACGTTTCATATCAACATATCTTGTCTTCGAATACGCACACCAGAATGGCCACGCCAGTGCTGTGAAGAGCCTTGGAAATGCAAAAATAAATGTGTAGACAATTAAGATCATCATTATCGGCAGGGGTATGTATGCAAAATACCAAGAGAGCGGCGGCAAAAGATAGCCAAATAGAAACAAGAAGAAGAGAAAGACAGAAAGCCATCCTTTGGGCGGGAAATACTTTGAGGTTATGGATGAGAGCTTGAACATGGTGGAAGGAATCTTACTGAGGGGACCTGCCTGTCTGAAGATTCTGTCAAATTGGTGCCCATGAAGGAAAGCGTATGTCTCGTCACCTACCTGCTCAGAATCCGTACCAACTGATTCAGGATAGTGACGTGGCAGGACTTCAAGAGCAGGATCCTCTTTAAAAGGATAATCGCCCCTTGCTTTTGTGAGATCATCATCATGATTTCCCAACACATAGATCTTATCACAGTCAAGATCTAATATCTCAACCGCTGGACCGAATAGGTGCTTGAAAACATTGTATAATTCACCCTCGGAGGGAATCCAGAGTTCGAGAATATCTCCTAACAGGATTATTTTGTCTGGAAATCTGACCGCTCTTATCCTCCCGTCTCTTAGCTCGATCTGCACCCCTTTTTCGGAACCCTCTAGGCTTTTTATCCATCTTGCGAAATTGACAAATGCTTTGTAGTCTGAGTCTTCGTGACCGAGATGCAGATCGGAAACGACAATTATTCGCTTTGAATTGTACGTTTTCTCGGAGGCTTTTTCTGACATCATCCACACCGTCTTCAAATGCATTTACAGTTAAAACGGGACTAATCTATCAAAAGGTAGTATATAACTCTTAGACCTGAAATCCACGTACATGGTTTGTTTCGGATCTTCTTGGCAGTTGCTGAAAGGATCAGCTGAAAAAGAATCGGCTTTCAACAAGCCTAAGAACTCTTCTGGGGATCGCTCAAAAGAATCACTGTTCGCAGAAGGGAATGAACATCGTGATTTATCCGACGAGATGATTCTTCTTGCGTATGCTAGAGTCTTGCGGTGTTTTTATCTACTGTCCGCAAGAAGACCCCATCTGGAAGCGTAGAGGCGGATTGCGAGGAGCTTAAATACTTACTTTCACGACAAACACATGGAATTGAGTCGAGGTAGCACTCGCCGATTCGCGAAAGTGAAGCTTCAGGGCAGGAACTGCCCGTAGGGCCTGTAAGATATATCCCGTTGGGGAATGGATGAAACAGGAAGCTCCTTGCGAAGGCCAGGAGTAGTTCACACTCGGATAATGAGAAATCTGTGGCCTAGATCATACCAATATTGGGCGGGGTTGCGGGGTTCATGAGATGCCTTCTCATGAGTCGGGGGATGCTTGCGTCTAGTAGCTAGATGAAGCGAATAATGATTCATTCTTTAGCGTCGATTTGTTGAGCATAAGACAACCTGCAAACCTTTGTGAGATCGATAAGCGAGTCTAACTCCTGTAGAAGTCTGTTGATGGCTCAACCGGCCTGCTGTCTTTTATGAAGGTCCCCTCTCTCAAATCACGGAAGGCCTTCTCCAACTCATCCTGAGTATTCATAACTATGGGACCCCCCCAAGCTACGGGCTCGTTTATCGGCTTGCCGGACACCAGCAGAAAATCGAGTTTATCCTCAGATCTTATTCTGACGCTTTCACCGCGGCCAAACAAGACACAATGCCGGGATTCAATCAACTCATCAGCAAAATAGCCACTGCCTTCTACAACATATGCAAAAACTCGTGCATCTGTCATCGTCTTATGAACGAATTCAGTCTCAGGTTGAATCTCTACATGCAGGTATTCAACATCGACAGCGAGGTCTTTAACAGGTCCCTTCACATCGTTGACCTTGCCCGCTATGATTTTGATTTTCACACCTTCCTTTTCCAGCACAGGAATCTTATCACTTTCGATTCCACGATATCTCGGCCCCATCATTTTCCTAGCGGAAGGTAGATTTACCCAAAGCTGAAAGCCCTCCATTAAGCCATCATACCTCTGAGGCATCTCTTGGTGGATTATTCCGGAGCCAGCTGTCATCCACTGGACATCTCCAGATCTAATGATTCCTCTATTGCCTATGCTGTCTCCGTGTTCAACCTCACCAGCTAACATGTATGTAACGGTCTCAATACCTCTGTGAGGATGCCAAGGAAAGCCCCGTATGTAGTCCTCTGGATTTCGAGATCCAAAGTGATCCAAGAGTAGGAAAGGATCAAACATCGGTACTTCTCGGAAACCGAAAACACGCTTCAGCTTGACACCGGCACCTTCCAATGTAGGTTTGCTTTTTAGAATATGCTCAACTTTTCTTTGCATAGTTTTCGGGAGACTATTTGAGAATATATAACTTCTCTTTTCATGGCAGTCTTCGTCCGCAACCTATACAGAATTGTGCATCACTCGGATTTTCATAACCACAGTCTGGGCATACAACATCAAAAGACTGTATCCCCTCACTTGATCTGGGCTCAGTTTCTCTAGGAAGATCTTCCCTTGAACGAGGAGATTCGGTCGGTTCAGGAATAACGGCCTCTCTGGATGACGACTTCAATCTGGGTAAAATTATCGCAAAAACCGCTAGAAATACCGTAATACCAAGGAAGACAATAAGGGAGGATGAATAAAGGAGATCAAAGTTCACTACCAAGTAGATCAGTATGACAATGACTGAGAAGAACAACCTAGCAAACTTCGACCTCGTACTAGATCCATTCAAACTATATTCTCCTCACCGACTATGACTGGAAAATCAAATCTAATAAACCTTAGCAAATCTTGGTTGACCGATGACCTGGCAAGCTAACAAGAGACTTCTGATTCAAAAGAAAAAAATAAGAGGACCTGTGCTTAGCCTCTGGGAAGTAGACATTAAAGCTAATCTTTGAAGGAAATGATGCCTGCTATGGCCAAGACAATCAATCCAGCGCCAAGGATTGGTTCGGTGTCATAATCTCTAGGAATACCAGTGAAAGACAGTACAAGGGAGGCGAGTCCCAACACTATTCCTATTACATAAAGGGCCATTGCTCCGATCTTCATCGTGGCAACACCTTCCGATGATTTGACACACCATAATGCTATAGATATTATAAAAAAGCTTTTTGCAACATTTCGCTCGCAAGCAGGGCAAAAAACACCTTCAGTCTCTTTTATGAAGCGCTAATAGGAATAGTCACTCACTTTCTTAGCCTTCTTTGAACGGCTTCGCTTTCAAGTTCTCTAATGGCGTTGGAGGCGATCCAGCGGGCGGCCTTGGAATCAATCTGCCGAATCTCGTTGGCGGTTCTAATGGCAGCCTTGTTCAGACTCAGATTCCTTTTTCCGATGTTCCTGAGTGCCCAGTTCACTGCTTTCTTCACGAAATTCCGATCATCTGTGGCTTCGTTCTTCAGCACAGGAAACAGCCTTGTGAATTTCTCATCTTCAGCCTCCTTATCATGCCAAGCTAAGCAGGCTATGAGTGCAAAAGCAGCTCTCTTAACAAACTCCTCTTCCCGCTCGGACCACTCAAGGATTTTTTTCCAAGCAAGAGGTGTCTTTTCAAAAAGATTCATACATACCTGATCGCAGATGTCCCAAGAGTTGATGTCCTTCACCCAATCCTCCATCTGATTCTCCGTCACCTTCTCAGGTTCGTCTACCATCGCTGCGACGATTCTTGCCTCAGCTATCCGCGTTTCCCATAGATCTATTGCGAGTTGGTGATCCTTTCCCACCTCTTTTGCTATCTTTCGCATATCGGGCACGGATACCCCTAGTCTTTTTTCGGCTACCATTCCGTATCGGGACATCCCTTCTAATTGATCAGGTCTAGCTTTTCCTTTTAGTTTCCTTAAAACCTCTTTGACAGAAGTCATGTTTAATCTCCCCTATTCTTCTCACAGGCACGATTTGGCCGGAATTTAAGGGAATTGATTCCTTTCTGTTTTTTTAGCAAAAAGATAGAAATCTGAATAATCAGAGAAGACAGAGCTCAATAGACCTGTCTCTATTTCTTCATAGAAATATAGAGATCCCGGATTTTTCTCTCAAGACTCAACTGTTCCTCAAATTCTTCATCAGACATGATAATCCTTCTTGCGGTTTTTGCAGCGTCCTGCTTAGTTATTAGATCAACATCTTCAAAAGAGGAAAGTTTTTCATAGTACTCCTCAGACTCTGCTAGGGCACTCAGTCTGTTTTCCGCTTTAACAATTCCTTCAGCAGTTTTTTTGTTATACTCCAATCCAAGACCGATCTTGTTTAAGCTATCGACCACCAGTTTTACAAGCTCCCTTTGAACCTTAACCCCTTCACGAGTCTCTCCTATCATAAAATTGAAAACTTCCGCCGTGGATTGATAGAAGCTTTCAATCAAATGTCCTGACCTCTTCTCACTGACCACCTGGACCATATCAGCTTTCTTCAGCTTCTGAATATGGTGGTAAACGGTCTGGGGGGACAGCTCCAAAGTTTCAGCGATTTGGCTTACACTCATTGGCTTGGCCCTGAGCAGGAATATTATTCTTCTCCTGGTCTCATCTCCAATTAATTGACAGCACTCTGGGTCTCTTATGATCTTTACAGGTTTCACTCAACTGCACCTCTGACTTGAGCTCTTACCATTTATATAAGTATTTTATTACTATATAAGTGTTTGTATTCTAAGACATGGGTTTGTGGGAATGAAAGCGAAATCTTTATATACTGATATGTGTATTGTTATTATGATGTATATCTTCATATGGAGATATGCATCAGAGAGCGGAGGTAAAGTAAATGGCTGTTATAATAAAAGGAAGGAAAAACGTATCCAAGCGGATTGAAAACCCAAGAGATGGTTTGACTGCAAGTCAGACTGCTCAGCTGTTAAGACACCCGGCACTGATTTGAAGTCACTCCTCGCGTCTCTAGGAGACGCATCCTGGGGTTTTATTTATTCTATATTTCCCTATGTTCTGTTGTTTTTGTTGATCGGTTTTTTGGTGCTTTATGAGATCGAATTTGCGGCGTTTTAATAGCAGGTTCGTAATTAATAAGGGGAGACGATCTTTTACTATCCTCAAGAGAGGGCAACAAAAATGAACAAAACAAGAGTGACACAGAAGATATATGCTGGATTGAGGGAAAAAGGATATCAAGGACGTATAGTCTCTGCCCGCCACATTGGCGAACTTCAGAATGATATTAAAAGACTCCGCCAGAAAGGTCTCTTTGATCAAGAATTCTATCAGGATTATCGTTCATACTTTGAATTTGATCCCTCTGAAGTCCTACAGGAAATTAGTTCCCTGATCGTGGTCGCCGTTCCTCAACCTCAAACCCAAGTCAATTTCCGTTGGAATGGAGAAACGGTTTCCCTACTTGTTCCTCCGCACTATTTATTTGGGAGGGAAACCGATAAGGGAGTTGAAGACATCTTGGCGGGAATCCTTTCCCCGATCGGATACAAGATAGCGAGGGCTAGACTGCCTATTAAGCTTCTGGCAGTACGGAGTGGGTTGGCAAAATACGGAAAGAACAACATTAGCTACGTCCCAGGAATGGGTAGTTTTCACCGGCTTGTGGCCTTCTACTCAAACCTTCCCTGCGAAGAAGATAACTGGCAGGAATCACAGATGTTGGAGAGATGTGAAAAGTGTTCTGCCTGTCTCCGTAAATGCCCTACCGAGGCAATCACTTCTGAACGGTTTCTGTTGCATGCCGAACGGTGTATTACATATCTTAATGAGAAACCCTCACACATACCCTTCCCAAGTTGGTTGGATCCTTCTTGGCACAACTGTCTTGTTGGATGCATTCTCTGTCAGAAAGCATGCCCAGAGAATAAGGATTTCCTAAACAGGATCGATCAAGGAGCAGAATTCTCAGATGAGGAAACAGCCATGCTTTTGAAGGGCGTGCCTTTCGATCAGTTTCCCGCTTCGCTTCTACAGAAATTAAGGAAGTGCGGTCTAATTGAATACGACTACATTATGCCCCGAAATCTAGACGTTTTCCTCAAAACCAGCGATTAAAGTTGCCTGCAGTCAATAGGGGATAAAGATGAGCAAAGAGAGAAGATTCCCTCAGTTGGAAACCGAAAGGTTAATCTTAAGAGAGTTGACGCTGGATGATGTTGAGTTCTATTTTCACCATTTCAACAACGAAGAAATAATAGATGGCTCATGCTTTCCAGGACC
>JBHLPL010000070.1:0-10282 GCA_048939465.1 Promethearchaeota archaeon
AGAATATGCAAAATGAGCTTGAAAAAAGAAAAAGGTTATTGAAGCTTACGGGTGATTTGTTCAACTCAATTATCAAAGGTCTGAATCAGGTCGATTTAGAGACCAAAAAGAAGATCATGGAACTGTGTGGCGAGGCTTGCGCAAGAGATGGTCTTTCTGGTGGCGGACTCGATATTGCAAGAAGAATAGCTGAGCTAGAGAATGAGGAAGAGAGAATCCTTGAGAGGGCCAACAAGGAAATCAGTTGGTGTGCAACTTGGACTCGAGAAGGTAATACAATCCAGTCCGTATGCAGTGAATGTGGTTGTCCGCTCGTGAGGAATGGAATAGTCGATCTGACAGGAACATTCTGTTACTGTTCGCGGGGATGGGTGAAAAAGATTTTTGAAACGTTGCTGAAAAGATCCGTAGATGTTGAGTTGGAGAAATCCATAGGCAACGGAGACAAGGTGTGCAAATTCATAGTCCACATTTAGATTTCAGATTCTAGGTTAAGAGAAAAAAGAGAGAATCAGTGATTCTTCTCAGTTTTTACTATTCTTCCGTCTTCCATCGCCCATCTGTGCTTTGCTCTAGCCCCTACTTTTGGGTCGTGTGTAACTATGACGATTGTTTTGCTCAGCTCTCTGTTCAGTCTGTCCATCATATCCATTATTTCTTGTCCAGTTCTTGAGTCTAGTTCGCCCGTTAATTCGTCTCCCAAAATGATCGGAGGATCACTTACCAGCGCTCGGGCTATGGCGACTCTTTGTCTTTCTCCACCGCTTAGCTGTCCAGGTTTGTGATTTAGTCTATCGCCTAAATCCATCAGTTCTAAATCCTTTATTGCTCTCTCCTTGTCTTCCCTTTTAATTCCGTAAGGCATTATCGGGACCAGAACATTGTCTAGTGCACTTAATGTAGGGATGAGGTGAAAGTCCTGAAAGACAAAACCTATTTTGTCTCTGCGCAGCGAGGTTAATTTTCTTTCAGGTAGATTTGTGATATCCATGCCGTCCAGGATAATAGTGCCGCTAGTTGGCCTATCTAAAGCTCCGATTATATTCAGTAAAGTCGTCTTACCGCTTCCTGAAGGGCCCATTATGGAGATGTAATCGCCTTTTGTTACGGAGATTGTGATATTGTCTAAAGCCCTTATCTCAGTCTCTCCTAAGTGAAAGACTTTCGTAACATTCTTACATTGGATTTCAATTTCGCTGTTTATATCTGTACTTCCAACAATGTCCTTATCTGCTTTTGATGTTTTTGCGTCAGCGCTGCCCATTTTACTCACCTCTCAATATCTCGACAGGCGATACCTTTGAGGCTTTGTAAGCAGGATACAATCCTCCGATAACGCCCAGAACAACCACAAAGACCGATATCAGTACTACTGTTTGAACGTTTAACGGATTGATTGAAATTGCCCCAAATCCTTGAGTAAATTGCAGGAATATAACTGCGAGGCTGAAGCCGATTATGCCCCCAATCGCTGTTACTATTAGAGACTCGTAGACTATGTCTTTTATCACGTGTCTGTTCTGCCAGCCTGTCGCTTTAAGTGTTGCGAACTCTTTCATTCTCTCGATAACACTCATCAGCATTGCGACAATGATACTCATTCCACCGGCAATCCCTGCGATTAGTGATATAGCCAAAACCATAATGCTCATAGTACCTGTGAATTGAGTTATTAGTTCCAATTGCTCCTCGAATAAAACTAACTCTACCAGTAAACCTTCTTCATCAATGATGCTATTGATTTCATTCTTAATATACTCTACATTATCAGGGCTATCTGATTTGATTAACAGAACACTATAAGTATCGTTGGTGGTACCGGCTTTGAATTTTCTGACTGTATCAAGCGTCGTATATATATTCATCATCTCCAAGAGATTTGGCGGCTCGTAAAATCCGACTATTGTAAGATTAACCCACTCGTAAGATGGTGTTAGGAATGGTATCTCATCGTTGATTTCTACCTCGCCAAATGAAGCTGCAGTCTTACTTACGATGCATTGATTATCGTTTTGGAATACTATGCCCTCTGCAATAGCAGAGGTGGCTCCTCCAACTGCCGTGTCATTTTGAATGTTTATCCCGACTAGTTGTGGATTGAATTGCCCTGTCCCTAAGCTGACTTCAGCAATTACCTGAGCCGAATATGCTTCAATATGGTCTATTTCGGTAATATTTGCTAGGTCGGTTAGATTGAACTGACTCGTGGAATAAAGTTGCCCTTGCTGCTGGACAATTATCAGATCAAGACTTTCCGCAGCAAATTGATTTACCTGATCTGTAATGGTGGACCCTATTGCCGACATCGTTGTCATTAAAGTCACTCCGATAGCGACTCCTATTATCGACAGGATTGCTATGCTTTTTCTTCTGAAGGCGTTCTTAACTGCAAATCTGAACATGCTCTTTGTACCCCCTAATATCTCTTAATTAACCTAATCTCTCGGTTGTTTCTTCAATCTTCTTGGCAATGCCAACTAGCAGAGTTTTAACCTCTTCCAGCGTCTCTTCAGTAGGATTCTCAAACAATGCATTTCTAAGGTGAAATATTGATTTCATTAGGCGACCTAACGATCTCCTAATCTCAGCTCTTTTCTCGGAATCGATATCACATCCAAAATGATTGAACAGGAAGGGGCCCAGGAAAAGGGGAGCGGTTTTCCTATCCCCTCCTCTGATCTTTTCCTGTTCTTCGAGGAATTTCTTGCCTTCCTCTGTTATTTGATAGCGTTTTTTCCCGCTCTTGTCCTTCGGTATTTCCGCTACATACCCGTAATCCTGCAACAAGGAAAGGAGAGGATAGACCGATCCTGGACTCGGCTTCCATCGTCCCTCTGTCTCCTCTTCGATTATCTCCATTATCTCTGATCCAGAAAGGGGCTTGTCAGCAAGAAGTTTAAGCATATAAAACCTAAGGAAACCCTTCGGAACACTGGCCATATGCCTTCGCCAAAATGGGAGTCGTGGTGGCGGCAAATTCATGTTTCATGTCTCCTAATATCACATCCGATATCAGTGTTGATATCAAATGTGATATATTTAAATCTTTTGGTAAGTTCGGCAAACCGTTAAGAAGACGCCGATTCCGACAGCTCTGACCGACCGTTCCTTATTAACTTTTTGCAGCTCTTGACGGATCAGTAGTTAATGAATATTAATTGAGATTGAAAGAGACAAATATCTTAGCCGTATGTCTTAATAATTCAAAATCTAAACAAGCAGTTTCTATTTGACACCCTAAAAGAAGATCAAATGAGGCTTATCAGGCTGGCGAGTATGAGTGTTTACTTGGAATTCCTTTTTACGTAGACTTCACAGTCTTTCTTAAACCTGCAACTGCCACACTTACGAACCTTGTCTGTGGGCTCTGGTCTTCGGTCCCCATTGATGATCCCTAATATCCTCTTAACAGAATCCAGAACGTTCATCCTATGTTCGGGAGAGAAGAATTCCCTCCAGACGAATCTCAAAGTATCCCTGTGCCTAAGACAAGCAACCAGGGGTCTTTTAGGCGAGAATCGCTCCTGAAAAGCTAAGCAATACCCCCAAACCTGCTTCTTGTTCGTAATAAATGGATAATCGTTGGGCTTATCATCGATGATAAAGATTTGGTTGGGCATCAACCAGACTTCATCAATGGTACCGTACAAGTAATTGCCTACAACAGGAAGTTCCCGGCTGATAAGAGTGACTTTCTCCTTCTTTGACTTTTCAAGAGCAGCATCAACCGATAGTTCGAGATCTGCCCTTTTCCGATGCTCCTCTTCTAAAAGCCTATGAACCTCCCGACCTAAACACATCTGCGGTGTAGGCTTGGCCTCAACACCTTTTACATGCTCTAGGAATATTTGATACTCGCAATAAGCCTGGGTGTGCAACAGACTTATTGGAACCTTATCCTCCATTTAAAACAAGAAATGGCCATAAGAAAGTATAAATCTTACCAATTACCAATTATGTCGGCTTGGAATTGTCCAGTACTAGCTGCAAGAGCTGGATTTGGGCGCCAAAAATCAAACAGTAAATCTCTTGTTTTTATTCCGCGATGTGGAATCTTAATAATCGAATAAAAATAAGCACTTGCCACCGCAATAGACACGGAATCCACTGTCAATTCCGGGCCCATAATAGACGACTACCTTACCTGATATCCCGTACTCGCGCCAGAAGCGAAGTTCATAACAAGGCTTTTTCGATGGCCCCGGCCAGCAAACCAAGAGTTCCCAGCAGGAGAAGCATGCGTAATTACTGGTAGCAACGAAAGGGAGATTAATGTAACGAAAATCAGGCCAAAAATCAGCTCAGTTCTCCTCAGGTAGGCTCTTCCCTCTTCTAGGACTACTCGAATATTGAGGGCCTTAGAATAAATAGCTTATGTCTGACATTTAGGACAGATGTAGCTTTTGGTGCTTCCCACTCTGAGTTCTTCGATTGGCGTTTTGCACGTAGGACAGGGCTCGCCTATTCGGTATCCAACATGAGGCCATCCCCGTCTTTTCCCCCACAGCCCTCGATTCCCCCACACATCCCGTTCACCGGGACCCGGACCCCACCGAATTCCCTCCTTCAAGATCTGCTGGATTGCACTATGCAGCTTTTCAATATCAGCTGAGCTGAGTGTGTTCGCTTTCCGATCAGGATGAAGCTTCGCATACCATAGAATGTCCTGAACATAGACGTTACCTATGCCTGCGATAAACCTTTGATCCAGTAAGTAACTTTTGATGCGCCCTCGCTTCCCCTCCAACATGGAAGCAAGCTTCTCTGCAGTGAATTCTTCATCAAGCGGTTCGGGCCCAAGAGTGCCCAACTGAGGATGCTGCGAAAGTCTATCCGCCTCTATGAGATGTACGTAGCCAAACCACCAGAAGTTCACCCACAGCTGATCGTTGTCGGACAGGAAGAAGGCAACGCGTTCTCTTTTGGGATTATGAACTTCAATCGGACGATGGAGACGAACCTCGCCTCCCATTCCAAGATTTAGAGCCAATAGCAAATCACCGTCAAGTCTGCAAAGGACCCATTTTCCTCGTTGCCAAATCTTTTGAAAAGAACGTCCTTTGACAGCCTGCTGAAAGGATTGAACGGAGCGATTCAGCACTTTTGGTTGGTGGACCACAGAGTCGAAGATTGACCGACCAGAAAGGGCCTGATGCATACTCTTCGCAAGAATGGCGATATCTGGTAGTTCAGGTATAAGATTTCACTCCTTATTTGTGGGCATGTTTGCTGGGAAACTCAACGGTATTGAATGATGCAGAGTTCAATATTAATCTTGAGGATATGCCAAAAAGGAGACATTTAATCCATACGAACAAATGACGCTTCCCAGCACGTCGAACAGGAAAAGGGTCAATTCTTTTATACTATTCCCACGCTGAAAATAGAATACATGAACAGTCCTAACCATTTTCTTGGCATAGTTAAGAGAGGAGAGGATCCTTCAAAGGGGCTACAATTGCAGATTTTGGCCCCTGATTCCGAATCTGGCCATTTCAGAAGGCTGACGAGTATTCAGATGCAAGAAGCACGTCCACCAGAGGCTGGCGAACTAGATCTTGCCGAATATGAGGGGAAAGCCATCATGGTTAACGGTCTTAATGGAGGAAGGTGGATTTATTCAGCATCCATAGTTGATGTAGCCGGGCCGATACTAACTGCTACGGTGAATAAGTTATTTGGAGAAACTGCATTTCCTTCAAAGCCGTAGATATGACTCAGACTTCATTGCCATAGACAAGCTGTTAGGATTAGGCAGGAAACCGAATCTTGTTCTGCGGTGGTCCAAGAAACAAGATGAAAAATGCAGGCTTCATTCTATGTGTCGGCCACACCTTATACAGAAGTTTGCACCAAGAGGATTAACATGGCCACAGTAAGCACAGACTGGCTCGGATTCTCTGGGTTCCCTTTTCGGTACTGTTTCTTCATACGTAATTTCTTCCTGAGCAGCCTTTTCGCTATATGCAGGCGCACCTGTAGGTCCAAACATAGGCTCAGTTGTCGGCCTTCTGGCGAATGAGGCCCTAGCAGTTGTAGCAAGTAGTATAACAATTACCACGACCACTGCAATAAGTCCAAATATCAGAAGGTCGTTCCCATCAACCGGAAGGCCTGGCTGTAGTTCACCGAAAACAACAAACGTTGTCAGATGGTATAACGTAGCTCTTAGAATATTACCGACTGTATCCACAGCCGTGGATATTTCTTCCCATTCCTGATGCGCGTCATTCCAAAAATAGAAAGCCAGACTTGATTCAACGAATCCTAAAGAGGCAAGCTGTTGATCAGAATAATGGTATTCTATTGTCATTTCAAATCCATATGTCATATTGGCAGTTATGCTAAAAGCAGAACCCAGATGATGTAATTGAGGAGGATCGGGAGCGGGCATTGCCACACCTGTAATGTTCACCTGCATCATTTGGGTGGAGTTAAAAATCAAGAAAACATTGAGGGTTCCCGTGGCATCCACTGTGAAATGGAACCAAGTATCCGGAGAGGGAGTTTCTTCTCCGAGACAGCGAAGATAGCCATCCTGAGAGCCGATATAGACTCTTCCGTAAGCAACAGCGGGAGAGGATATTATCCAACTATCCGTTGTGTAATTCCACACGGGGGCTCCATCGGAAGCATTCAAACAATAAATGTAATTGCTGGCACCTATGTAGAGCTTTCCATCAGCTATTGCGGGAGAGACCTGAGTACCACCAGTTGCCAGGTATCTCCACACCAAACCACCATCAGAGCTGTTTAAGCAGTAGACATAACTATCTACGGATCCTACGTAGATTTTACCGTCAGAAACAGCAGGAGATGAATATACAGGAAAACCCGTCTGATATCTCCATATGAGGCTGCCACTAGAAGCATTCAGACAATAGACATAATAATCGTCTGAGCCCACATAGAGTCTACCTTCAACGACAGCGGGTGAAGATTCTACAAAGCCTCCTGTCGTATAGTTCCATATTTGAGCGCCGTTACTAGCATTCAAACAGTATACATATCCATCTCGATCTCCTATGTAGACTCTTCCACCAACAACAGCAGGTGAAGACCAGACCTCATTATTCGTCGTATAGTTCCAGATTTGACTACCGCTGCTTGCATTCAAGCAGTAGACGTGATGGTCAAATGAACCTATGTAAACACTTCCATTGGCCACAGTAGGTGAAGACCAGATGGAATTATTTGTCTGATATCTCCAAATTAGACTACCATTAGAGGCATTCAGACAATAGATGTAATAATCCTTGCAACCCACATAGAGTCTTCCGTCAGCAATTGCAGGAGAAGAAGGCACTGCATCACCTGTTACATACTCCCATATCAAGGATCCAGTAAAAGCATTCAGACAGTAAACATAGGCATCGTCTGTACCTACATATACTGCCCCATTAACAAGAACAGGAGAAGATTCTACATAAACACCTCCCATAAATCTCCAGATCAAAGATCCTTCTTCTGGTCCTACGGTATCCGCATACCCTGTGTGAGCCGGGTCATGTCTGAACATGGGCCAATCCTCAGATTCTCCAATGCAATAAATGTTGCCATCGCTTGAACCTATGTAGACCCTCCCAGCAACCACAGCAGGAGAAGAAATAATATAGGTTTCTCCTGTTGAATAGTTCCAGATCTTCATTCCAGTAGAAGTGTCTAAACAATAGATGTTGCCCTCATATAAACCTATATAGACTCTGTTACCAGCAACAGCAGGAGAAGAAAGCATATTGGAATCTATTGTGAAATTCCAGAGTTTAGTGCCGGTGTAGGCATCCAAACAATAGAGATTATAATCAGATGAACCTATATAGACTCTGTTACCAGCAACAGCAGGAGAAGAAAATATCATACCCCCGGTTGTGTAATTCCAAACTAATGAGCCAGTAGAAGTGTCCAAGCAATAGACATTATCATCAGTTGAGCCTATGTAGACCCTGTTACCAACAACGGCAGGAGAAGAATGGACACCATGGATACCATAGGGAGATGCCGTATAATTCCAAATCTTTGCTCCCGTGTTAGCGTCCAAGCAATAGATGTTGCCATCGCTTGAACCTATGTAGACTCTGTTACCAGAAACAGCAGGAGATGAATATACAGAAGCAGCAGTTGTATAATTCCAAATCTGGACACCCGTAGAAGCATTTAAGCAATAGACATTTGTGTCATTCGAGCCTATGTAGACTCTTCCATTGACAACAGCAGGAGAACATAGCGTTCCATTGCCAGTTGTGTAGTTCCAGAGTTTTGCCCCAGTGATAGCGTCCAAACAGTACATAAGGGTTTCATATGAGGCTATGTAGACTTTGCCATCGACGACAGCGGGAGAGGATTCTACATAATGAGTACTTGTGTAGTTCCATAGAACAGCACCCGAAAACGCATTCAAGCAATAGACGCTATTATCCCAAGAGCCTATGTAGACTCTGCCATCGACAACAGCAGGCGAGGAAAACACAATAGAACCTGTCGTGTAGTTCCAAAGTTTTGATCCTTTTATGGGTCCGTAGGTGTTGGAATACCCGGTTCGGGCTAGATCGTGGCGAAACATAGGCCAGTCACTTCCTAGCCCATTGCTCAAAGGTTCGGGGTTCAACTGCTTCCAGGTAGACGTCCCTTCATCAAGCCATGGATTCAAATCAGGTAAGGCGATCACAATAGATTGCAGGAACGCGAAAGGCAATAAAATGACCAAAGTCAGACCAAAAACTAACCTTCGCCTCCCCATACGTCTCCCCCAATATTAGTAGGGAAATAGGGATAAATAAGGTTAACCTGTTTTCGTCCTGTTTTGTCGGTGTCTTATTGATTTCTTATCCCAAGGGATGATAGATGTAGAATCTATCGCTGTTTGTCGGGTCGTGGTGAAACATGGACCAGTCACTTGACTGAGCAGGTTGAGCAAGCACTGGATCCCTAGAGTAAAACAAAGGCAAGAGGATCATGATGAAGAGTATTGCCAGAAATAACTAGTGCTATATAAAGTAAGAGGAGAGTTTTATTTATTTTGCAACATGCTTAGGATTTGCTCTCTGGTAGGCACTCCTTCGATTTTCTGTTCGCCAACAGTGATCGTTGGGGTGTTCCTTACTCCTCTCCTCCTCGCCCTAAGTCTTCCTCCAAAGCTTGAGACATTGTAGATTTTAACACGTAGGCCGTTCTCCTTTGCCAACTTTTGCACGATCTCAAGCGTCCTCTTATCATCTTCAGGTATAATCTTCTCCTTTTTGACGCCTTCTCTGAATGTACACGCATGTTCTCTAACCGTCCTGCCAACATAGATCTTGCCGGTTGCAACTTCTTTCTCCTTAACAAAAACCTCAATCTTCGTCAGCCTTCCCCCCTATCTGACGGCTTTGAAAAAACATTCACCCATGTCTATTACTCGTGTTTATTGTGTCATCGAAGACTTAAATCTCTTATTATCTGCTTAGAGCGAGAGTCATTCATTTTGATGTATATTAGTAGTTGCTGACGAGAATCGCCACAAAAACGGCTCTTTTTGTAGCAAGTGGAACATGAGACTCCTTCATTGATACCGTCGAGTCGCAGTCGATTGTAGCATAATCTTAAATTCGGATATGGATCACTATAAGATAGAGGGGGAGCGCATACAATGGTCACATCGATATTTATCAGCTCGAATATTGGTCAGGATTCGGTCAAGAAACCGATCTTTCTTCCTGTTGAAGAAGAAACGATTCCCTTAATGATAGCAGAGCTGAAGAATACGAGATATCATAAAGGGCATTATTCATTAGCAAAAAGTAAAAAAGGCACACTGGTATTGACCGATAAATACTTATTCTTCGAGTACGGTTTTCTAAGAAAGCATCGCTTTTTTGTGGGAATTTGGGACATAACACGAATGACGTATTCTCAAGGATTCATCAAATTCGACTACATAGACAGATTTGGTGAATCACAAACACTAGTATTTTCTCACAAGACTCCAGATAAATTCATTGAGGGGGCAAAGGCATTTTTTGCCAGAGAGAAGACTGTCTAGCATGTTCGCAATCTGATACTATAGGAATCAATTCTAGCTCTGTGAAGCTATTTTCCAGACAACCGTTGCTGTTTTTGAACTTCATCATATAGGAATCTAATGAGTTCTTCTCCCTCAGTACGCCCAAAATCTTTGACCATCTCTTTAGACATCGGCTTGATTTTTTCCACGAACCTAATGACGAGAATTGCCATCGATTCAGGCATCAAATCAATTTCAATAATGCCTTTCCTTAACAGTCTAGCCATCCCCTCATAAAACCCT
>JBHLPL010000144.1:0-3199 GCA_048939465.1 Promethearchaeota archaeon
GAAATTACCGGAAAATATAAGGTGGTATTATGAACAAACTCCGGGAAGTTAGGGAAAGAGAAGGACTCACGCTTATTGAACTTGATAGATTGTCGGGAGTCTCAGAAAAAACTATAAGATACATTGAAAATGGCAAGAAACCAGGTAAGAGAGTAACAAAACAAAAAATAATCAACGGGTTAAATAGTAACCCACGGAATAAGAAAAAAATCAAATATGAAGACATTTTTAACGAATAGCATCAAGGAATTAGGATGATGAAACTTAGCGAACTCCTTAAGACCCTTGGCTACGATACTTCTTCACATTATTATTCAGTTGATGAACCGGTTAATATCGAAGTAGCACATTGTTTCCGAGCTGCCCGTGAAGTGGGCGTAAATGGAATCTATGTATTTGAAACTAACCCTAGTGGAGCTTATGCACGCCTCGGTCCGAGGCCTGCTGTGTATATGGCTGAAGCTAATACAGAGACAGAAGCAAGGATAATTCACCGTAATCTCTGGAATTTCGGATACGCACCTTTCGTAATCATCCTTTTACCTCATCAGGTCAGGATCTATACAGGATTCAATTACGCTGAAGGTCCAGAAGAATCAGGCTTGATAGACAAAGCAGATACCCTGGAAGAAATAGTCGATTTACTTTGCCATTTCCAAGCTCAATCGATTGATTCAGGGCTTATTTGGAAATCTAAATATTATGAAGATATAGACTATGACCAAAGAGTAGACAGGCGCTTACTGAGGAACTTAGAGCAACTAGGAGATGAATTAAAGAGTGACGGCCTATCTGACGAAGTAGCTCATGCTTTGATTGGTAAATATGTCTACTTGAGTTATCTCAGGAGTCGCCAGATATTAACTGATGAATGGATGAAATTACAGGATGTAGATCCGAGTAGCGTTTTCTCAATTAATGCAAATGTTAGTAGTCTACGAAGGCTGGTAGATGCTTTAGAGGAACGCTTCAATGGTAAAATATTCCCTATAGATTTTAAGAACGAAAAGGCTCTCAAGGATAAGCATGTATCTTGGCTTGCCTCTGTGTTCAGCGGATCAGAAGTATTAAGTAATGCACCAGAAGCAGTACATCAGCTATGTTTTTCTTTTCGAGCTTACGATTTCCGTTATATACCTGTTGAAACTCTTTCAGCCATTTATGAACAATTCATCCGAGATCGAAAGAAGAAGGGAGCAATATATACACCGGAGGTTCTCGCAGACTACTTGCTCTCTGAAATGGAAGCTACAAAGCCATTAGAAAGGGGAATGAAAGTACTCGACCCTGCGTGTGGATCTGGCGTCTTCTTAGTGTTGGCTTACCGTCGCCTCATCGAAAAGGAGATACGTCGTTCTGGGTCGAGTGATAAACTCAGCCCCCAGAAGCTCCGTGATATTTTGGTTGAAAGTATTTATGGAACAGAGCGCGAGCGTGATGCATGCTTTGTAACGGAATTCAGCTTGATTTTGACTCTTCTAAATTATACAGAACCACGAGATTTGGTGAACCTAAAGTTTAAGTTTCCTGATCTACATAATAAACAGATTTTTAAGTGCGATTTTTTTGACCTTGAAGGTGAAGAGGATGGGGCAAATATCTGGCAACAGGAACTGAAATTCGATTGGATTACCGGGAACCCGCCTTGGATTGAATTGAAACCACTGAAGCCAGATTCAGAAGACTCCGAACCTATTATTAGAGCATGGATCGAAAATCCAACTAACATGCGGGAATATCCTATCGGCGGAAAACGTGTAGCTGAAGCTTTTAGCTGGTTAGTCACCAAACTGCTGGGATCAGATGGAATTATCGGATTATTTTTACCAGCGACAAGTCTATTTAACAAAGAATCTAGAAGATATAGGCAGTCTTTCTTTACTAGGCAGGAAGTTTTTCGAATTACAAACTTCGCAAATCTTCGAGATATTCTCTTTGGACGCGAAAAAAGTGGTGTCTTACCCGCTATGGGTGTTATTTATCGCCCAGCTAAGGACATAAACCCTAAATCCCACATCATCCACTACGGCCCTTTTTTCGTTAATCAAGTTTCAACAAAGAGAGATAAGCCGTGGGTGATAACAATAAACGAAAGTGAGATCAAGTCGATATCTCCGCATGAGGCTGAGAAAGGAGATATGTTGACTTGGAAACTAGCACTATGGGGAACTCACCGTGATAAACGAACTATGGAGCGGCTAAGGCACCTTTTCCCGACGACTCTTAAGAACTTTTGCAACCTCAGAGGCTGGGGAAAGAGATTACCAACTGAAGGGCCGCAACTTCGTCCTGAGCAGGAAGATTCCACTTGGCCCAGAGCTGAGGTCAAGGGGAAGAAAGAATTTGATACAAAAAAGTTTAACGAATGTGAACCGAGCTACCGCTTCTCTATACCTGATCCTCAAGTACTCCCTGAAATTACTGAGGACCTTTTTATTAGAAGTGGTGAGGACGCACTACGTTTAATAACACCTGCGCCTCACATCATTCTTTCTACCAGTTGGCAGAACTTTGCAATATACAGTGAGGACGACTTCATCATTCCACCACGCCAGATGGCTATCGCTGCTCCTAGATTTCCTAACGAGAACGAGGATTATCTGAGAGCACTTACAGTGTACTTAAGCTCAAGCTTGGTTGCATACTATTTGTTTTTCCAGGTGCCAGAATGGGGCATTTTTCGCCAACGTAGGAGTGTTACAACTAAGGAAGTACAAAGAATCCCTGTACCCGACCTGACGTTAATGCAAGCAAGCAAACTTGCTGAGTTCCATAAATATCTTGTTGAAAGCGAAAGAGAGAGTAAAACACAGTTTGTCTCTGAGCTCATTGAAAAGCGAAAGACTATTGTTTCATTTGAAAACACAGGGAATAACAAATCAGCAAAAAATGTTAGTATTCTAACAACCAAGGAGAGAAAGGAGATTGGCCGTTTTGTTCATAAGAAAGACAGTGAATTGCAGTCGAAGATAGACAGAAAAATAAACGAGCTTTTTAAAATCCCAATGGATATTGCGCTATTGGCAAATGAATTTACACAATCTCGTTTACTTTTGGATAAACCAGCACTGAGAGAAGAGGTACTTAGGAAGCCTACCGAAGAAGAACTATTATCCTACGCGCAGCAGCTACAAACCGAACTAGATTCTTTCGCTATGAATAAAGCTTTTCATCAGGTTGAAATAACTCACTCTGATAG
>JBHLPL010000071.1:0-10192 GCA_048939465.1 Promethearchaeota archaeon
CGAGAAATATGAGCTTGAGGGTGCGAAAACGACTTCCTTGATTCCTGGAGCCAAAAAGACTCTGGAAGAACTCAAAAGAAGAGGATATAGGTTGGGAGTTTTTACTTTGAATAGAGATTCAATTGCCCGCTATGTTCTTGAAAAGACAAGAATTAGGACATTTTTCGACGTAGTTGTTACTCGAGACGATGTTTCCGAGCCCAAACCTAGCGTTGAGCATTTGGCGAAAGCTATCGAACTTCTCGGGATTTCGACAGAGAAAACAATAGTTGTCGGGGATCATCCGATTGATTTTCAGGCAGCCAACAGTATTGGGGTCACAACCATTGGCGTGGAGACTTCCTCCAGAACGGCAGAAGAGTTAAGGAAGGGAGGGGCCGACCACGTAATCAAAGGAGTGTCAGAACTGATAGATTTCATCGATAGCCAACGCCACCGGCCAAATAACAAGCTTTAAATAATCCCAGAGGACTATCGAGTATAGCCTTAAACTCTTGAGGTGTCGTTACATAAATGAGTTATGGCATTAAGCGTTTTGTGCTGGACGTTCTTAAGCCGCACAACCCACCACTACATGCACTGGCGGAAAAAATAGCAAGACTCGAAGGAGTATCTGGAGTTAACATCTGTCTGATTGAGGTCGACTCTGAAACAGAGAGTGTCAAAATTACCATAGTAGGCCCTGATCTGAATTTTGACTTGATCAAACAACAGCTGGAAGAGCTTGGCGGTTCTATACACAGCGTAGACCAAGTAGTTGCAGGACAGAAAATTGTCGAAGAGGCAGAGACACATCAATAGATGGTCCAGAATTAAGAACAGAGTCTTTCAAGAACTGTCCGACCACAAATGCTCACCACAAGAATTCATTAAATCTATCCATGTTCCAGCAGCATAACAGCGTACTGCTTTCTGTCGAGATCCTGAAATGCGTTTAGCCCTAGGTTTGAGATCCGTGCAATGCCCACTCCGGAGCTTTGGCCTCGAGAATTGTGTCGTTTCTTGAAAGATAGGGCTTTACGTCGATTATCGGAGATCCTTCAAATGCATCCAGACCTTTCACAACTAGTGTGCAATCCATTATTTTCATAATCTCTACAACACAGAATCCGATCGGGTTTGGTCTACTCGGGCTTCGGGAGGCAAAAACTCCAACTGGCGGTGCCCCGGGATGTCTCCTGGGAACCACACTCAGAACGCTTCTTTCCTCCTTGTTATCTCTGAGATGAAACCAGTATAAGATAATTGCGTGTGAAAAATCGGCCAGACCTCGCAAGCCTGAACAGTACTCTGGGAACATTTCTATTTCAGACAGGGGTCCAGACTTTTGAACGACACCGATGGTTCTAAAAGCAAATGATCTTCTTTTGCACAAAAGAACCTATACCTGTGTTTCTTGATTGTAAGAGAAGGGAAGTGAACTACTCCTAACTTCCATAATGCGCCCCCTGTCTCATCCATTCCCCAACAGGATATGTCTGACAGGCTCTGCGGGCAGTTCCTGCCCTGAAACTCTGAATTTACGAATTGGTAAGTGTTGCCTCGACTCAATTCCCCAAGCTTATCGCGAAAGCAGGTATTTAAACTCCTCGTAATTCATCTCCGCGCTTTCTGATGGAGTTTCCTTGTGGGCAATAGACAGAGAGAATTCAACGATAAGGCAGTCGTTCAATCATTACACATACGCCATATACTACGTCTATGCCATTTTCTTGGCAGAATCTGATTGCTACATCAGATTCAGACCCCGGCTGTAACCAGACTTTTGTTATCCCAATTTTCTTGCATGTTTTGACGATCTCTTCAGTTATTTTGGGGGGAACGACTACATCGACAACATCGGGCTTTTCTGGCAGACTCTCCAGATTTGGATAGACCTTGTCACCCAAGAGTTCTTGTATGTTCGGATTTATTGGGTATACTTTGTAGCCTGCACCTTTCAGGTCTTTATAGACTCGATGGCCATATTTCTCAGGATCTTTACTAACTCCTACAACTGCATAAACATTCTTCTTATCAACAAACCTCTTAATTAGGTCTTGAATCACCAATCCCTCCTCTAGGGGCAGTTTATGACGATTCCGAGGTTTTCTTTTCCCACATCTTCTCTAGGGTCCATCTTATGGTCCTTCGTATTTCATTGCGTCTCGCCTGACTTCTTGCGTTTATTATGTCTATCTCTTTGAGGATTCCGTTTTCAATTTTAACGCTGAATTCGAAGGCTTCTTCCTGGGGTAATTCTCCCGCTTCTACTTCAGTTTGATCTTCTTCTTTCATGTTGCTCATTATTCTCTTTATGAAGAATGAATCGAAAGGAGGTATCTCAGGATTGAATTGATGCTCAGATGCGGGAATTATCCGAACTCTGTTATCATCAATGTGCATTGTAGCTAACTCAATATTCCCTGACTTTACGGGGATAGTTTTTCTGGTATTCCCAGCTTTAGGTTCTTCCGCTCTACTGGCGAGCGCATCCGCAGTCTTGAAACTGCTCTTTGCCAAGAAAGAATCAACAGCTTTCAGAAAACGTCTAAGCTTATTCACCTCTTCTCGCTTTCTGCTGACCTCTTTTTCTATGAAACTCTTTAATTCTGCAAGAATCTCGACTTCTTCTTCCGACAATGCCATCCTCCCTCTTAAATCGATAGTGAGAAGTAGTAAATTAATCTTTAGTCAAGAAAGACGCATCAGAAGCATGACATTGACAAATCAGTATTTAAGAACACCACACTTGGCCTGGATTCCGCCAATACGATGGCTTTTTAGGTGGAAACAACAATCTTAGATTGATGGAAAATGGCCAAGAGATACGTTATATTCGTTTGTGACAATTGTGGACTTCCGCTCTTTGCCAAGGAATTCCAGAAAACAAGGAAGTGCCCCAGGTGTTATCACAACATAAGAATAGAGCGTGCCCGTAAGATAGGACATGCCGATGATGAACTCAAGGCGAGCAGAATCGTTCGATTCATTAAGCTTCCCAAGGACCTAAAGGCTGAATTCAAACCTATCAACCCTAGCACACTTCAAGGGGGATCTAAGCGGGATCAGTTTATGAAGATTATGCTTTCACTAACCAAAAATGTCGAGGGAAAGGCCATTTCCGAAAATGAATTATTCAAAATATCCAAGAACCATGGACTGGATGAGAAATGGGTAAGAAACCAGCTAGCTCGAATGGAAAGAAACGGGTCTATCATGAGGCCTAAAGACGGATTCATAGTCTATCTCTCCCAATCAGTATGATGAAGAGGGGAGGTCCTTGAAAAAGAAGTTTTCAGTGTTTATTTGTCCTAATTGCGAGCAATTCACATACATACCAGCAGAAAACAGAATCAGGATATGTAACCACTGTGGCAGAATGATTGTGGCTAATCCTCAGAACTCAAAATCGGTTCGTGGGCTAAGAAGGACCTATGCCGAAATTAGAGAGTATAGCAAGAAGGGGGGGAAGAGGAGGTTCTTCTTGGAGGTTGGAGCTAGTCCCGAGTCAAATAATGTCTCAATCGAAGATCTTAAGGATTTTGAAGTCGATGTCAAAAGTCCCAAAGACGGACGTTTGGTTCATATACTGAAAAACTACTGTCTTAAATCAACATCCCTTGATTATTTCCATAAAATGTGTGTTAAGGCTCAACTAGATTGGGACTGGATAGGGAAGAGAATCATTCTCCTGGCGAACCAGGGTGGAATAATATTCCCTAATCCATGGACAATAAAATACATTATGACGGATTTACAACCGGGCAAAGAAGAGAAGCCAAGAGTTCTCAAAAGAAGGAAGATTGTTGGTACGAGATTATGGCAACTCTTTGGAAGGTCATCAGAACCCGTATCTGAAGGCTACGTCTACTCACAAATGAAGGACCGTGGTTATGAGCAAGAAGAGGTAGAGCCGGTCCTCAATGATTTGATTAATGAGGGTTACATCATAAGACCTCGACCAGGCTTTCTAAGATTCATCGAAGACTGGAGAGACTAGGACCCCTATATCTCCGTTAGGACTTTTCCAGAATGTACGGCAACATACCCACCTGAAAGCTGGAAATTCTCGACTTCACTGTCCACTTCTTGAACTGATTTCATAAGATTAATGCAATTATCCGCAATCGTTGCCCCGTATACTGGTTTCTCCAGTTCACCTCGCTTGATTCTGTACGCCTGTATAACGGCTACTCCGAAGCTGCCAGTCACACTATTCGACGTGTGGGCTCCACTAACATCTCGTACATACCATCCCGAATCCAACTGTGTTGTCAAGGAACCCTTGGCAGTGGAAGGTATGAAGAAACTGTTCAAGGCAATAATGGGAACAGCATTGTAACTTCGCTGCGCATTGCCAGTACTTCCATTTCCTGTTCGGTTGCCCCACTCAATATCATAAATGAAGGATTTGAGTATGCCTTTCTCAATTATCTTATTCTTTCTGATGGGAGTTCCCTCTCCATCATAGGGGTGCGAGTTAAACAAAGGCTCGAAGCTCCCCCAGTCATAAATTTGGAGCTTCTCGGAAGCTATTCTCTCGTTCAATAGATCGGCCAGAAAGCTTCGACCCCGATATACGTTTTCCCCATTTATGGCTGGTTCCAGCGTGTAGGATAGCACTTGAGCAAAAGAGTCTGGATGAAATAATACAGGACCATTGATTATACTAACTCTTTTGGGTTTTAATGACTTGGTCAAAACATCAACAAACTCTTCGCTCAGCTTTTCTGTTGATTTTCCAATTCCCTTGGCCAGACATTCTGTGACTCCGCATTCAAGCGAGGGGGGATTCGTTGCTTTTCCCCCTATTCCTTTTTTGAGCAGCGACTTCTCATATTGGATATCTAATCCCAGAGTGTTTAGAATTCTTACTCTGCCTACGCCTCTGACAAGTCCTCCGCTAATTACTGCGTCTATTCCCATTTTCTTGATGATATCCTGAGTATTATCTAACATGTTTCTTGCGTTTTCAACAAAGTAATCGTAAGGCAAGCTAGAGACTTCTGGATCAAGGAAATCCTTTGTTCGGTCCTTACTAGCTTCTGCGAAGCTTATGAAAGGATTTTCACGATTGATTTTTGCCAGGGCAATTGCCCTGTCCAGGCTCTTTTCCAGGCTTCTTTCCGTCATTGTATTTGTTGAGGAGAAACCCAGCTTATTTCCACGGATTATTCTGATCCCGACGCCTTTGGAAACTCCTGTTCCAAATTCATTTAAAACATTGTTCTCAAAGCTACAGTCAGTGATCTCTCGATAGGCGAAGAAGATCTCAGCCTCAACACCTTTCTTTTCAGCTTTCTTCATTGTCTTCTCCAACATGTCCTTCATCTACTCTCCTCCGATACTGAGCTTTGGAACTCTTATGGGGGGTCCACCGCTCCCAACACTTATCTGTTGCCCCTTTCCGCAAATGCCGATATCTGTCCCGAAATCCTTGCCGATCGCATCAAGCGTTTTCAGGGTTTCCAGAGTTGAACCGGAAATAGCAATATCCCGAATTGGAGTAGTTAATTGTCCTTTTTCAATTAACCACCCTACTTGCCCAGCAAACTGAAACATCCCAATCAAAGAAGCTTGACCACCCATGAACTTCTCGACATATATACCTCGGCGCATATCTTCAATCAGTTCCTCAAAATCGAGATCGCCTCTTTCAAGATATGTATTTCGCATTCTAATCATGGGAGGTGCATGATAACTTGATGTTCGCGCATTACCTGTAAGGTCTAGACCCAGCTTGGCAGCATATTCTCGGTTAACCATGAAAGTCCGTAGTACACCATCCTCAACCAGTATGGTTTTTTCACGCTTAACGCCTTCATCATCATAAGGAACCCAAGCACCATTTTGTCGAATACCGTCATCAATGATCGTTACCCCATTGTTGGCTATCTTAGTCTCGATCATGTCTTTGCTTAAGATTCCTCCGGCCATGACAAGATCCGCTTCACAAAGGTGGCCAAAGGCTTCATGAATCAACGTTCCGGTCATAGATTGGTCTAAGACGACCGAATAATCCCCTTTTGGGGGTCTTCTACCTTTCAATGCAACCATTCCTCGGTTCAGAACCGAATCTGCCAGTTCGAAAGGTTTCCAACTGTTGCGCTCTCCGTAGAATTCTAATCCGTATGTTCCCCCAATTGCATCTGCAGTCTTTGCCAGTCTTCCGTCTTTTTGCAGCACAGCTGAAAAGGTCATTACAGTGAAGGGGGATTCCATTGCAATTTCTGATCCTTCGCTATTAACGAAGAACTCCTCCCCATACGATGCGGCAACGGAAATGGTGTAAGATTTTAGTGTTTTGAGGGTTTTGCTCTCGGACTGAAGTCTTTTGTGAAGTGATAGCGGTATACCGCAAATCTCGTCAACTGGGGTATTCTGAATGTTTCTTTTGCTCTTTACCTGCACTAGGTCCTGAATCGTTCTAGTTTCAGCTACTTCGAGAGTCTCGCTTCCTCTACTTCTACATGCTGCCTTAACCATATCCCTAACTTGATTCTGCATTTTTCCTCTGGAGGGATTGTCAAGAGATGAAAAATGCCACATATCATTCATCAAAAAGCGTACGCTCAGACCTCTATTCTCACTGAAATCGACTCTTTTTACTCCTTCTTCTGAGATTACTACTGTGAGAGATTCTGTAGATTCTGCTCTGGATTCTACCAGTTTAGTTCCTTGTTTTAAGGCCAGTTCCACGGACAGTCTAGCAAGATCCTTTAGATCTGTGGCCATAACCTCACCCTAAAGCATTGTTGTGAGCAAATTATCCATACTTCTCCCAATATATGACAGAGCTTAGAGATTTTCTTCGAGTGGCAGATGGTTCTTCAGCTGGATAGCCTACGGGTATGAGGGCAACAGGACGAACTTTAGGGGGGGTTCTTACAACTCCGCGTGCAGAATCCTCATCAAAAGCCCCGACCCAGCAGCTTCCAAGACCTAGTGCATAGGCAGCTAATAAGATGTTTTGAATCGCCGCAGCTGTGTCCTGAATACAATACAGACTTCTCCCTCTTGAACCGTACCCCCAAGCTGAGGCTCTCTCGTCTGCGCAGACAACTATTACTAATGGAGCCTCTGCGATGAACATCTGACCATAAGCGGCCATGGCGAGATTTCTCCGTCCATTTGCATCCTTTACAACAATGAATATCCAAGGTTGAATGTTTCCAGCGGAGGGCGCATGGATTGCAGCATCCAAAATTGCCTTCAAGTCTTGGGCGGAGACTTCCTTGTCAGAATACCTTCTTACACTCCTCCGTCCCTTGATGACTTCAAAGACATCCATCAGAACTCCTCCTTATCGATCGTTAGCTTTAAGGTGAAGATATTATTAAAAGGTGAAGGTTACGTGCACAAGGTTTAAATGTGAGCAACCCACCTCTTGCTTCTAACAAGGAGATGAAATGAAGTGGGGTATTGCATTCTCCTTAGATAGTCTATTTTTGAAATTACCTTTAGTGATTCGCCCGTTCAGATTTTGGAGGAGTAATACGTGGTAGACTGGAAAACGGTTGAGTCAAAATGGCAAAAGAAGTGGCTTGATAGCAAGATTTTTGAAGCCGACCCAGATGAGCGAGATAAGATATTTGTTACATTTCCGTATCCGTACATGAATGGTCCATTTCATCTGGGACATGCCCTAACGTGTTCCAGGGTCGATATCTACGCCAGATTCAAGCGAATGCAAGGGTACAACGTGATGTTCCCCTTTGCTTTTCATGCCACTGGTGAGCCCGTAGCAGGAATAGCCGAGAGAGTTCGAAGAGGAGATCAAGATCAAATAGACATATTGATTAAGGGTGGAGTATCAGAGGCCGATATCAAGAATTTCGAAAATCCCGAATATATTGTCAACTACTACAGGAAAGAAACCACAGAAGCTGCAAAAGGGATGGGTTATTCTATAGATTGGCGAAGAAGCTTCATTACAATAGATACCCCATATGTTCGTTTTATTGAGTGGCAATACTTGACTTTACGCGAAAAAGGATATGTTAGTCTTGGTACTCATCCGGTCATTTGGTGTCCCAACTGCAAAAGCCCAACCGGAGATCATGACAGACTAGCTGGCGAGGGCATATCCCCTGTTGAATATACTGTACTGAAATTCAAATATGGTGATGCTTGGCTGGTAATGGCCACATTAAGACCCGAAACCATATATGGTGTTGTCAATGTATGGATTAACCCCGATTCGATTCTCGTCACTGCAAAGGTAGACAACGAGAAATGGATAATGAGCAAAGAAGCAGCAGGGAAATTGAAGGAACAAGCCAAGAAAGTGGAAATCATTTCCGAATTTCGCGGCAGTGATTTGATCGGCAGATACTGCACAAATCCCGTCTTGAATAATGATATACCCATACTCCCGGCGAGCTTTGTGGATCCAAGAAGTGCCACTGGGGTTGTTATGAGCGTCCCCAGTCATGCTCCTTATGATTGGCTGGGTCTGAGAGACCTACAACTTCGTCCCGAAGAGTTGAAGAGATTTGGATTATCTTCGGATATACTGGATACTATTAGACCAATCTCTCTAATCAAGACCCCGGGACTAGGAGACCATCCTGGCTTAGATATAGTCAAACAAAGGAGGATTAAGGATCAGAACGATCCAAGAGCTGATGAAGCCACAAAAGAGATCTATAAGAAAGAATTTCATCAGGGCGTACTCAAAGAAAACACGGGCAAGTATGCGGGAATCCCGGTTCGTGATATTAAGGATAGACTCGTCCAAGATTTCAAAGCACAAGGAATAGCGGATTCAATGTGGGAAACCGCAGACAAGGTTGTTTGTAGATGCAATTCACAATGCATTGTTAAGATACTGGAGAATCAGTGGTTCCTGAATTATGGTGATCAGCAGTGGAAGGAAAAATCAAGAAAAGGCCTGAAGAACATAATAATCCTTCCAGAGGAGGCCAGATCTGCTTTCGAATACACCATCAACTGGCTTTCGGAAAAAGCATGTGTCAGAAGGACAGGGCTAGGGACCAGACTCCCTTGGGACCGGCAATGGATAGTAGAGACACTTTCCGATTCAACTATTTATATGTCATTCTATACGATTGTCAACTTAATAGAAGAGAATAACATCCCTGCTGAGAAATTAATTCCAGAGGTCTTTGATTACGTACTTCTCGGAGAGGGTGATTGCAGAGAAGTATCAAAGGAGGCCAAGCTGGATCCAAAGCTACTGGAGGGCATGCGCAAGGAGTTCCTCTACTGGTACCCCGTGGATTTGCGCAATTCTGCGAAGGAGTTGATCTATAATCATTTGACTTTCTTCATATTTCAACATGTAGCGTTATTTCCCAAAGAGCTTTGGCCTAGAATGATCGGAGTGAACGGAATGTTGAGTATTGAAGGGATACCCATGTCAAAATCCCGTGGTGTTTTTACCACAGTAAGAGAAGTGCTGGAGAAGTACGGTGCAGATGCGACCAGGATCGAGCTGGCTTACTCATCGGAAGGTATGGCCGACCCGGATTGGAGGGCAAAAGATGCAGAAGGGCTGAGAGAGAGGTTAAACGCTTTACATGACTTCGCAACCGGGTTGCCTGAAACGAGCCAAGAGTACAGTGACATAGATTACTGGCTGACGAGTAGGATTCATAGTAGAATTAAGAGAGCGACAGAACACTACGAGAGAATGGAAACAAGATCTGCGCTTCAGGAGGGCCTGTTTAACCTATATAATGATATCAGATGGTATGTAAGGAGAGCCGACACTTATTCAAATGTGATTCAGCAGGCCATTGAAACGTTGGTTAAGCTAATTGTCCCTATTGTACCTCATATATGCGAGGAGATCTGGGAGAGGCTAGGTCACGAAGAGTTCTTATCTACGAGCAAATGGCCCGAATATGATGAAAAAAAGACAAATGAGGAACTGGACACTGGGGAGGAGCTTATATCGAGAGTGTTAGAGGATTCTAGAGAAATAATCAAGGTTTTGAAAATCAAGAAGCCAAAAGAATTGATTTTGTATGTGTCTCCTAACTGGAAATACGAAATCTATGAAGAAATACGAAGGGGTACTGAAGATCTAATAAAACGAATAATGAAAAATCCCGAGATTAGGATGCATGCATCAGAAGCCACTGACTTCGCTAAGAAACTGATGAAGAGTCCGAACCTGCTGCCAGTACTGTCACCAAAGAGAGAATTCACGATCCTAACGGGTTCAAAATCATTCTTCACGAAG
>JBHLPL010000006.1:0-33255 GCA_048939465.1 Promethearchaeota archaeon
TCGAAGAGACTGGGGGGCTTAATCCTTAGATCTTCAGAGGCTAATCCTGAATCTCTCCAAAACCGATTGGATAAACCTACCAACCGGGCAAAAGCTTTCCAATATTCAACGCTATCAAATGCTCTTACCGGAATCAAAGCATCGTGAAATATCAACGGACCATCCAACATAACAAGATCAGGATTGAATTGTTTTATAGATTCGATTGCTACTCGCATCTCCCCAATATGTCTTCTAATATCTATTGTTCTCTTGGGTATTCCACCAGAAGAGAGAGCAAATACGTCTCCGTCTGCCAAGATTCTCGGATTTTTATCCTGCAGACCTTTGGCAGTTATGGCCACTGCAGCAATCACTCCCAAATACGCTCCGAAGAGCTCCTTGTCTCTGTTTGTTCCATCCACACCCGTAATGCGTAACCTTTCAAGTTCCAAACCAAAAGGCTTCTTCTTTGGCCTAACCTTTTTCAATCTGATGTCTTTCGCAATCTTGTCTCTGATCTCTTCGAGAGAGTTCATGAGCGCAGAGAAATCCTCTCTTAATCGAATGAGACTTGCAGAAAGTCTGCCGTACACCTCTGGAATGGATGCTATCGGCTTCTTGAATAATCGGTAAGTCTCTCTTTCCTCGTCTCCTATACTTAACATGTTCTACCCCCTTTTGCTCTATAGACTAATTAGATATCGATTAAGAATAACTTTGTTTTTTCGTCGAAGCTTCTCAAGATTTTGCTTGCTAGTTCAAAAATAAATACCTCTCCAGCTCCCGAGATGGTGCAGCCTTCAAACAGATGTCCACCGAAAGACCTCATATTGCTATCTGAAACCACAATGTGTCCATGAACCAAAGGTTCACCATTCTTCAGTAGTACGTTCCCCATGCAGGAGACGATTTCCATTTGTTGATCAAATTCTCTTGAAGCATATTCTCCATCCCTCCAGTGGCCCAGCTTAGCTTTTCCTACAGCGCCAATTGCGGTAAAAGCAGCGTTCGCAATGGAGCAATCTTTGGCCACCTTCTCTATGGATTTAAGCACATCATCTCCCATCTCAAGTTTAACCACAAAGGTTCTTTCGACCTTACTCTCTAAATACCTCATCATCAATCACCCAGAGAACAGTGAGCGGATTAGTAAATAAATCTACTCAAAAGAACGGTGGTGTTTAGTTCAGAAGAGTTTTGCTAGATGAAGAGCAAGTCAATCCATATCAGACTATTTGCACCAGAAGGTTTTTGTTCTAGAAACACAGAATAGTCATGGGCGGGCAACCTTGTCATACACTCCAAGACTCGACCAATTCGCTGCCGATAATGAAGATTCTGACAGAACAGAGAAACGATCTTCGCCGTCTGAACCTGTCAAGACAAAGTCGGGAAGTGAAAGAACAGAACCTGATACTCAAAGAGTTACGCCAATGAATACAGATCCTTGTCTTCTTCTGAGCGTTTCTTACGACGGTAAGAAAGAGCGTGCCTTTGCACGGCTTTATGACCTTGAGAGTAGGAATCTCTACTTCTGGTACGATAATACGAACCATAAGCCTTACTGCATATCCGATTTGGGCGAAGAGGAACTTCGCAACATGCCCAAAATTGTCAACCATAGAGGCTTCTCCGGTTTTGAGACAGTAGAGAAGTCTGATCTTCTGCATGACAGAGATATTAAGGTAACCAAAATCATCGCAAATGATCCCCTTTCTATAGGAGGCAGTTCAGGATCAATACGAGACATACTAACAGGGGAGAAACTGAAAGTCTGGGAGGCATATATACGTTATCACCACTCCTACATTATGGATCGGGGACTCGTTCCTGGGCTTCTTTATCAGATTAGGCAAGGGAAGCTTGTCCAGTCAGACGTTAAACTCCCGGAAAATGCTCAAAAAGAGATTCTAAGCATTTTCTCTGATGAGCAAGAAGAATTCAAGAAACTCGCGTTGGAATACTCTCCGATATTTCTCCAGCCTGCTCCAGATATTCGCCGGGTTGCTATTGATATCGAGGTTTATACGCCAGTTGCAGACAGGATCCCTAATCCTGCTGAGGCCGAATATCCTGTGCTGGCAACTTCGATAGTATCAGACGGCGGTATCAGAAAAGTACTGGTGTTGGAGTCGCAAGATATGGAAAAGGGAGATCCCCCTGAAGATCTTCCGAAAGATGTTACGGTGGAGTTTTTTGATGATGAGAGAAAACTCATCTCAGAAGTGTTTAGAGTCTTGGGTGAATACCCGCTTGTTCTGACATTTAATGGGGACAACTTCGATTTCAATTACCTTTGGCATAGGGCACATAGGCTAGGTTTTTCTAGGGAGGATATTCCAATTATATTGGGAAGAGATTCTGCGTCATTGAGATACGGTGTTCACGTAGATCTTTATCGGTTCTTTCATAATCGGTCAATTCAGATCTACGCCTTTTCCAGAAGATATCAAGATAGTAGGCTGAACACCATAACAAGGGCTTTGTTGAATGTTGGCAAAATAGAATTGCAGAAGGACATATCGCGATTAACTCTTTATGAATTAGCTCATTATTGCTGGAACGACGCACAAATTACTTTTGATTTGACGACATTTAGCAATAGTCTTTCGCTGAGACTAATCTTACTACTTATGCGGATTTCACACCTGCCAATTGAGGATGTTACAAGACAAGCAGTATCGGGATGGATCAAAAACTTATTCTATTTTGAGCACAGGAAGAGGGGATATCTAATACCGCGACCTGAAGACATAATCCAGGAAAAAGGGGAGACTTCAACCAAAGCCATAATCAAAGGCAAGAAATACAAGGGAGCTGTAGTAATCCCCCCCGTCAAGGGTGTTCACTTCGAGGTTACAGTTCTGGATTTCGCCAGCTTGTACCCGAGCATAATAAAGCGATTCAACCTATCTTATGAGACCATACGCTGCCCTCATCCGGAGGACCGAAAAAACCCAATTCCTGAAACAGATCACTGGGTCTGCACCAAGAAATTGGGTATAACGTCCCTAATAATTGGCCTCCTGAGGGATGTGAGGATTAGCTGGCTAAAACCCAAATCAAAAGACAAATCCATATCAGAGGAAGTCAGAAACTGGTACTCTGTTGTGCAGCAAGCCTTAAAGGTATTTCTAAATGCAAGCTACGGCGTGTTTGGTGCAGAAATCTTTCCTTTGTACTGTCCGCCGGTGGCGGAAAGCACTGCCGCTATAGGTCGCTTTTCAATCATGAAGACGATTAAGGAGGCTCAAGATCTGAAGGTCCCCGTCATTTACGGCGATACCGATAGTGTATTTTTACTGAGTCCCGACAGAGAGCAAATAGCTGAGTTGACTAAGTGGAGTTCGGAAGAACTAGGTATAGAATTGGATGTAGATAAAGTATACCGATATATTGCTCTTTCCGAACGGAAGAAAAACTATCTCGGTGTTTTCGAGGATGGATCGGTAGACATAAAGGGACTTACAGGAAAGAAGAGAAATACTCCAGCCTTTCTACAGGAAGCATTCTTGGAAATGATAGACGCCCTAAGCGAAGTGAAGTCCCCTAAGGAGTTCTCCGAAGTTCGTGAGAAAATCCACGATATTGCACGGGAGAGCTACCGTAAGCTGGAAAGTCGAGAGTACAGTTTAGAAGAGCTGGCTTTTAGAGTTCAGCTGAGCAAGTCTGTCGGAAGTTACACTAAAACCACTCCTCAGCACGTAAAGGCAGCAAAGCAGCTTGTCGAACGGAAGAAAGAGGTTAAAGCTGGGGATATAATTACTTTTGTTAAGACAAAGAAAGAACCCGGCGTTCGCCCAATTGAAATCGCGTCCCTTAAGGACGTAGATATAGAAAAATACAAGGGTTATATACGGACCACCTTTGAACAGGTTTTGGATGCCGTAGGAATTGAGTTTCAAGAAATAGTCGGGACGAGAAAGCTCTCTGAATTCTTCTAGTGTGAATGGAATGACACCACGAATAGAAAACCTGATAGAGTTTTACGCACGATGCTTGCCAATTCAGTCGTAACGGTTCTCTCCGATAAAGTTAAAACCAAAAAGACCCAAAAGATATTCAGCAAAGAAATGGTGGGTACTTATGGAAAGAAGAGAAATTCTTATGCAGGGTATAAGATTGGTCGCAGATCCGATTTCCTTGAAGATGACTCCTTCGGCTTTTCTGGCAGATTATGGAGGTTACGCGGAAGAAGTCGCGGTTGTGGCAAAGCATGAATCTGGTTATGCGTTTTATCCGAGTCAAGAAGTCCCAGTTCACAACCAGTTTGGCACGTTCTTCTCGAAGTTCACTGAGGTATCAGAAGACATATTAAAGGTAAATGCCGTCATTAATACATTCACAGACAGCTACATGGGGAAAGATCCGAAGTTTGCTTCTGTTAGAAGCGGAGGAACTCCAAACGAGGATTTTATGTGCCCTACGCAAGAAAAGGGCTGGGAGTACTTAGCCGCTGCAGCAAAGGAAGTAGCAGAATACCCGATAGAGGAAATCATTTTAGTAGGAAACACCTTCGTTCAAAAGGACTTTTGTTTCTGTGAAAATTGCAAGAGCGAATTCGGGCAAATAGGAGGCATCCAAAGTGACTTCAATTATGACAGAATTTCATTGGATCCTGAAATGCTCTCGAAATGGTCAGAATGGCGCAGTGAAAAGCTCACTACTGGTTTAATCCGTATTGTGGATGCCATACATAGCGTCAAAGGTGATCTGGATGTCTCAATAGAAGTATACCTGGATCCGGAAACCAGCTTCTCGAAAGGAACTGAGGAGACTTACGCACAGAACATTGAAGGACTGGCCAAGGAGACTAAGAATCTCACCCTTAACGTATTTCCGTGGACGCCCCTCCTTCCGACCCCTGGTTCCGAAGAGTTCCGAGCAGTAGTTCAGCGACTCGATTTCACAAAGGAGTTGGTTGGCCGGCAAGGAGTTAAACTGTCCATACTTCACTGGAGGATTGATGACGAGACTGATCTAAATAGCTTGAAATCCATGGCAAAAGAAATCAACGCCCAAAAAATACTTGCTTATGCCGATTACCCAGCCAGCTATCGCTTCTGGCGAGAGGCACACCTGGGGATAACATAGCTTCTTTCTGTTTCTTTCAGCTTCAATTAGAATCATAGGAGACAAGTTGGCTAATTCCCGATCTGCTTGGACCAATGACAGGTGAGAGCAATTGAATCTTGAGAAAGCCATTGAGAAGCTTGAGAATACCTATAGGGCTATGTTGAATGGAGATTTCACTCCTGAAGAAGAAGCCAGGGCAAGAGTTCAAATGCTGAGCTTCCTCTCAACAATTCGTGCTGCAGCTCTTGCTTCGACTGGAAGAGCAGCAGAGTCTCTTGCTGATAAAACAGAACATATCAAGAACCTGCTCATCGCCTTTGATCCTTACGGTCCTTGGTTTAGGGAAGTAAATGAGCTTGTCGATGGAATATACGATCTAATAACAACCGCAAAAACAATTAGACTTGAGGAGACGATTCAAAGACCTCCGGCAAACTTGGATGCGAGACTCAACGAGCTTAATCAGAGTCTTGAGAAGTTATCTTCAACAGTCTCTTCTGAAGTATCAACACTCAGAAAAGAAATAGATTCATTACGTCTTCTTGTATCTCGAATTGCCGAGGCTGTTCCTCAAGTCCGACTGCCGCTTGAAGACGAATCTTTGGACCGACCTACAGAGAGCCTTCTGGTCGAGCCAGAACCAGAGTTAGTCAAGAGGTCAACGGCAGAGGAAGAGGTTTCCGAAGAAGAGTCTGATATCATCGAAGAATCACCGCTGACAGGGAAACAGCATGAAGCAGTTACTGAAGAGAGAGACGATGAGGAAGACAACTTCCGCGAACTTATTGGACTTGAGAGAAAAAGATACTTGTTGGAGAAGAACTTGGAGAATCTGGAGGATTCAGTAAAAAAGGGTCTGATTCCTGAAGACGATCACGAGAATATCTCGGATGAACTCAAAGATCAACTGAATGATGTCCTCGAGGAGATTGAAAAGATACAGAGAAGACTGAAGAACGTCAAATAGAGTTTCTTGACATACCCGGAGTCCTCGTATTCAGGAGCTAATTCTTCACTACGACTAGAAAGCCTTTGTGTTCTCTATCCTAAACTCCCTCTGTTTTCCTAAACGTTCACCACACTCTGGACAGAACTGAGCTTCTTCTCCGACCTTAGCCCCGCAGATTGCGCAATAATCATCATTTGAGCTTCTCCGATTATCAACCCTATTGGAATCGCCTTTAACACTGAGGTTCTCAAGAATTTCGAAATTGAATTCTGGCTCTTCCACATTTGATTCTGAAGGTTCTGTAAAGAGCGAGGATAAATCTACAGTCTCCTCATTTTCAGTCTCTCCTTCAACATCAATTATCTCCTCATTGTCCACCCGAACAGAGGATATCCAGCCGAGGTCGGCCTCTTTCGAGCTCATTCTCTCCTTTGCAGCGTTTATGATACGCTTGTGAAACTCACTTTTCAGACGTTTGTAGTCTTCTTTGGTTAATCCGAGCAGCTTCAAAGCCAAATCCCGTTCAACACAAGGTTTCTCCAGACCACAACAGTAGGATAGACTACCATAGCAGGTTATTGCAGAGGCTTCATTTTCAATGGACGTTTTTATAGGCTCTATCCTCCTGTTTCCTATGAGCAAGAATTCTCCTGACTGTTTTATGTTTAATAGGGCTTCTGCCTGAACTGCATCCAGTACATCTTCTGCCGAATAGATGTTGCCGTTAATCACAATAATACCCTTGGAATTATCGTACATCACGCCTCACCAAAATCCAACATGAACAAGCAAGGTTTCTTCTCTCTGAAAAATAAATGTTGACTCGATTTAGGTAGTTCTAACGGATTAATCCTCTTCCTTCCCTGTTTTTGGCGCCCCTGACACTACGTGGATAATACCAGAAGATACCAGTAAGAGCAAAAAGCAACAAAAGGAAATTACTTCTTGTCTTCTGACCTCTGATCGGACTCTCTTGGGAAAGCAAAGATTTAAATATAACACCGTTATAATATCTCTCGGGAGTTGTACATGAAGAGAACGGTATATATGGACAATGAGAGATCAACTCAAGTGGCAAAAGAAGTCTTAGACTCTATGGTTCCCTACTTCACAGAGTATTATGGTCATCCGGCTTCAATTCATGGACTGGGAGAGCGAGCGCATGATGCAATTGATGAAAGTGCAGAGACAATAGCTCGATCAATAAATGCAGGATCCAATGAGATCGTTTTTACCTCAGGAGGGACAGAGGCAAGTGATTTGGCAATAAGAGGCATCATCTACGCCAACAAAGACAAGGGTAGACACATGATTACGTCTAGAATTGAGCATCCATCAGTGATGAGAATAACAGAAGAGCTTTCAAAACAAGGGTTTGAGGTCGACTATGTCAACGTAGATGAGAAGGGTTTCGTAGACCTAGAGGAATTGCAGCAGCTGATTAGAGATGAGACTGTTTTGGTAAGCATAGCGCATGCAAACCACGAGATTGGATCGATTGAGCCAATAAAGGAAGTAGGAGAGATATTAAGAAACCAGAATCATAAGATATATTTTCATGTTGATGGCCAGTCATCCTATACAAGACTCCCCATAGATGTTGCAGAATTCGATCTGGATGCATTAACGCTAAGCGCACATAAAATACATGGTCCCAAAGGTGTGGGTGCGCTCTATCTGAAAGAGAAGACAAAGATTGATCCGATACTCTTTGGATATGTCTCGCTATCAACATTAAGACCCGGAACAGAGAATGTCCCAGGAATAGTCGGCTTTGCAAAGGCTGCTGAGATAGCTTTAAAGAATATCGATGAATATGTGGCTCATATGAGGAGTCTAAGAGATGAATTGCTTGAAAGGATCGGAGAAACTATCCCTGAGACTTTGCTTCACGGTCCGAAAGGAGACAGGCGAAGTCCGAGCAATGTTAATTTCTCTTTTAAGTACATAGAGGGAGAATCAATAATGATGTATTTGAATATGAATGGGGTGTATGTATCAACAGGCTCTGCTTGTGCGTCACGAAAACTGGAGCCGAGTCATGTCCTGACAGCAATAGGAGTGCCAATAGAGATTGCACATGGATCAATACTGTTTGCTCTAAGCAGGTATAACACGAAGGGTGATGTTGAATATGTACTCGAAGTTCTCCCGAAAGTTGTTGGCCATCTGAGAAGTATGAGTCCCTTATGGGACAAAAAGCACGAGAGGTAGGAAAAATGGGAATTAAGTACAATAAGAAAGTGATGGAGCACTTCATGCACCCAAGGAACGTTGGAACACTCAAAGATGCAGATACCGTCATAGAAGAAGGTAATCCGGTCTGTGGCGATATGCTTAGGATGTATCTGAAGATTAAGGATGGCAAGATTGAGGACATAAAATTCCTTTCTTTTGGTTGTGCGGCGAACATTGCAACAGCATCCGTTATCACGGAACTAGCGAAAGGAAAGACTTTGGAGGAAGCGAAGAAGATAGGTATGAAAGATGTAGCAGAGAATCTTGATAATCTTCCGCGTATAAAGATGCACTGCGCAGCCCTGGCTGCCAAGGCCCTGCAAAAGGCAATAGAGGAATTCAAAGAACACGAAAAGGACAGAAAGGTCGAGGAATAGTCAGTCAGAACCACCATGAATAAATGGAAGAATAACAACAATATCGTTATCTGATATTTTTGTATCGAGTCCTTCCAATGCTGAAATCTCACGGTCATTGACTAGGATCAGAAGACCACTTCTTATATGGTCTCCGTCATCAAAGAGTTCAGACCTTAATTCTTTCTTAACATTCTTTGCTAGGATTCTTAGAAAGCCTTCAAGTCGAATTTGACCTGGTACTCTGATACTTATTTCTGGCGTTTCACTCAGTCTCCTCAAGTGAGCATAGAAACGAACCCTGACTCGTGACAATATCCATCCTCTCAGTGTCAAAGCAGATTTAGAGAATAGATAAAGTTTTTGTGTATGCTCGTCTATAAAAAGTATTCCGAGGCTATTCGGTGGACGAGATGGAAATCACTTCATTCAAGATAAGGTATCCAAAGTTGGAGGATGACTGTACTCTTGTCAAAGGTGTCGTCAGGAGTCTAGAAGAGATGAGAGAAGATGAAATAACTTTTGTCGAACCATGTGCTGCAGAGGTAGGAAGGCTCATGGCC
Source organism: Promethearchaeota archaeon (assembly GCA_048939465.1). Lineage (GTDB taxonomy): Archaea > Asgardarchaeota > Odinarchaeia > Odinarchaeales > JBHLKK01 > JBHLKK01. Next base: position 9,165 of record JBHLPL010000006.1, read on the forward strand.
AAAATAACCCTTTCTGATGAGAAAGCTCAGAAACAGGGACTCTTTTTCGACAAGAGTATGTTGTGCGAGCTCTTTGAAGCATTTAAGGAGAGATTCTCCGAATTTGAATGCAGTAAGCTATTAGGCATAGTCAGGATAAAATGGAGAGGAAAGAACATATCACTCTTTGCTAGTGGCAGAATAAAAATCTCAACAGCCTTGAGTGAGGAGGACATCATGCGAATGCTTCACGATATCACTCGCTTGTCGTGGGGGGCAATGATCTGCAGCGTTTGCGGCAGTCCGGCGATATATTGTGCTTCCGGAGCCTGCAATAAGTGTATTATTCACCAAGGAGATGAAACAAAAGAGGCCTTTGTCAGCGGCAAGCTACCAGGTCTGATTCTGACAAATGCCCTAAACCAAATGGACCAAGCTATAAAAGAGCTGGAAGTCAATTATGAGAGACTCTTAAATAGGTTGATTAAGCAAGAGAAGAGTGACATATCACTTAGAGCTGCCTTGAAAAAGACATTGAAGACAGCCCAACTGAGCTTAGAATATATTCTTAGAGTAAGCAGCCCCGAAGATGCCCTAGCAGGATTCATGGTGTTGGGTTCTTCATGGAACCTCAGAACGGTGCTTGAAGCCGTGAAATGTATCTATGAGGAGATGGAAGCAGTCTGTGTCTTCTTTCAGGAAGTTGATAGAACTCTTAGAGATTCTCTGTATAGTCTGTTAACGGGAGTGAATACAGTTCTTTCAATACTCTCTACCGGCTTCATGATCTTTGATAGAGAAGCCAGAGATTCTCTCGAAAGAAGAATCGGACTTCTCAAGAAAAGATTTCAAGACTTCAATAGAGGCAGTTTAGAGACACCAAAAAGACAAAAGGTTTTAGATACCTTGATCCATCTTATTGACTCGTTCTTAGCATTTGCACATCACCTATCCAAGATTCTCGGGGTGGAGTCTTTTGACAAAGGTGGAAGAGATTAGAGCAGACTTTCCCATTTTGAGAAAGCGAAGGAAAAGAGATGATAAACCGTGCATATATCTTGATAATACTGCGACAAGCCTGAAGCCCAGGCAGGTGATAGAAGCAATTGTGGATTACTACGAAAATCACTGTGCGAATATCCATCGTGGGGTCTACAGACTCTCTCAAGAAGCCTCCAGACTTTACGAAGAAGCTCATGATACGGTTGCCAAATTCATAGGTGCAAGGAATAGGACTGAGATGAGTTTTGTTAAGAATACAACAGAGGCAATAAACTACGTAGCGTATGGAATTGATTGGAAGCCTGACGACACGGTCATAGCCTCGGTCATGGAACATCACAGCAACATTGTTCCCTGGCATCTAATAAGAGAGAAATTCGGGATAAAGATAAAATACGTGCCTTTGAGAGACAACTGGTACCTTGATATTGACCAGTTGGAGGCATTAATTGATGACAAAACCAGACTTGTCACAGTAACTCAAGTATCCAACGTCGTTGGCACCATCAATCCAATTGAAAGGATATGCAAAATTGCTCACGATCATGACGCTCTATGTCTTATTGATGCTGCCCAAGCAGTCCCTCATATGCCGGTAGATGTCAAAAGGATCGGGTGCGATTTCTTGGCGTTCTCAGCCCATAAGATGCTTGGCCCCACCGGAATTGGGGGATTATACATTAAGGAAGGAATAGCGGAGCAGTTGTGTCCAACCTTAGGCGGAGGAGACATGATACGGAACGTCACACTGGAAAGCTGTGAATGGAACGTAATGCCTTGGAAATTCGAGGCAGGAACACCAAACATAGCAGGAGGAATTGGGCTCAAAGCTGCAGTAGATTACTTAAACAGCCTGGGTATGGAGTGGGTAAGGAATCACGAAAAGGAACTGACAGGATATATGCTGGAGCAGCTCGAAGGAATCCCGAAAGTCGAAATCTATGGGCCGCGAAATGTAGAAGAGAGGGGGGGTGTATGTGCATTCAATGTTGAAGGGTTGGATGCTCATGATGTCGCCACTTTCTTAGATGAAATAGAGAACATAGCTGTCAGATCAGGAGTTCATTGCGCACAACCTCTACATAATACGCTTGGCATTCCAAGAACTGTGAGAGCATCCGTATACGTATATAATACGAAAGAAGAGACCGAGAAACTGTGCGATACCTTGAAAACAATATCTGAAGAACTAGCATAGTTTAGAGCATTGCATTTCCTTTTGAAATACTGGTTTCTAAAAAGAAGCGCTACTATGTGCCTGCGGATCCTAAATAAGCTCGAACATTCAGTTAGATAATTTTCGGGGGGCAGTTCTAGAAAAACTGAGTAATTATCAATCAGAAATGCTCCTTCTTCAGTTTTACAGACTAGCTGTGAGTTAATCTTTATAATGAATCTTGTGCTCTAGTCTCAGTTGAATCAGAAACCAACTGAAATAAGGCCGGATCTGCATGTTATCAAAGGATGAATTAGCGAGATATGATAGACAAATTAGATTGCACAAGTTTGGTGTGGAGGGACAGACGAAACTTAAGAGGACAAAGGCTTTTGTTGCCGGCATCGGCGGTCTTGGATCTCCTGTGCTGTCATACCTGACATTAGCCGGGATTGGTAGCATATACTTGGCGGATGGCGATGTCGTGGAATTGAGTAACTTGAATAGGCAAATCCTACACTGGACAAGGGACATAGGTAATAAGAAAGCTAGGTCGGCAAGAGACAAGCTTCTAGAAATGAATCCGAATGTCGAAACTAGAAGTCTCGCAGAAGTTATAACGGAGGATAACGTATCAGCGCTGGTCGGAGACAGTGATTTGATAGTTGATTGCATGGATAATTTCGAGACGAGATATTTGCTGAATCGAGTCGCATTGGAGAGGGAAATACCTCTTTTTCATGGAGCCGTCTACGGCTTCGAGGGACAAGCTACAACAATTATTCCCGGAAAAACACCATGCCTGAGATGTATCTTTCCTGAAGCCCCGCCTAAAGAGGTTTTTCCAGTAGTCGGGGTCACGCCTGGTGTTATCGGTTGTATCCAGGCAATGGAAACAATAAAATATGTTGTAGGAATTGGAAACTTGATAATGAATAGGCTCTTAGTATTCGATGGAATAGATATGGAATTTATGAATATTGAGGTTAAGAGAAATCCGAATTGCTCAGAGTGCGGAGATAGATAATTCGTCGAGCGTCGAGATTCAGTGGAATCATATTAGAACCAATGTTTTCGAGAATAACTTCTTGAGTTCAGATGATGGTTCGCTGCTTCTTCTAAGTATATTCAGAGTGATTTTAAGAATTGCAAAGGCAGCCAAGTCCGTGATTCTGTCTCCGCTTTCCGCGGCGTCCTTGGCTGTGCTTCTTATGATTTCAAAGAACTGCGTGTTCAGATCTCTTTTCTTCTCTTCAATCTCCGTGTTGAGTGTCCCCAAAATTGCACCTATGTTCAAGCTCATTGAGTTCAGATTCTGCGGCAAATCCGTCGATACGATTTCACATCCCTCAAGACTTAGCACACGAATACCTGTTCGCCTTATTAGTATTCTTTTGATTGAAGGGTTATCCCTGATCTTAGTCAGTGTTCTTATGAGATGTTCAATCCCCTTGACTAGCGTTTCTTGTCTTGTCTTTAAAAGATTCCTTGCAGATCTTATGAAAGGGAGAAATATCTCTGTATGCATGTATCGCTGATTCTTCGGGTCGCCTATCCAGACTTCTTCCTCATCAATTGCATTTTTGGCAGCACTGTATGTACTGTCTTCCACATCCTGAATACCGGAGAAAATACTGCCTAACACATCCTTATAACTCTCACTCGTAAGAGTGTTTCTGAAAGCTTTGCTTCCCTCTAGTCCTCTTGCCAGAGCAGTATCGAACTCACATATTCTTTTGAGATTCTCAAATAGCTTCGCCATAGATGAGAGCCCTTCAGAGACTCCTTGTATGATGATGTTTGAAGGAAGGCGCAGCGTTGGATCTACTTCTTCTTTTCCGTATCTTAGGAAATCGTTATAAAGATGCATCACTTTCTCGTTTTCCTTTCTAGTACTTTGCATGACAGCCAGTGTCTTATCCATTTCCGCCTGTAATCCTTTTATGGCTTCCTTGTTCCTCTCAATGTTCTCCTTGAGGTCGAGTTTGTCTTGAGTCAATATTCTGATCTTGTGATTCAGTGCGTTGATTTGATTCGTCTGATCGACTGTTTTGTATGATAACTCAGCGTTTTCTTCCTTCAGCGCTTTTGTGTCTTCTTCAAGGAGGGTAATACGATTCTGTTTCTCGCTCAACTGATTCCGCATAGCGGAAATTTCATCTTGCGTCTTGACCAGCTGAGTCACCGTTTCGTCAAGGGGGTGAAAAATCACATTAACACGATTCTTTAATTCATCGATTTTACCTTGGATCGTAACCTGTTTTTCTTGGATGCTCTCTCCTTTAATATCCTTCTCAATAGTCCGTATTACGGAAGAGACAGTATCACCTTCTCCCTTTGGCAATTGACCGGTTAGCAAAAGCTGATTTAGCTGTCTCTTTAGCATATCAATACTATCATTAACCTTGGCAATGCTTTCTTTTTGCCCCAGCATATCCAAATCGATTCTTTTTGTCTCTTTGACGATTTCGGATAGTTGAACAATTAGTTTCTTCAGATTGTCGTACGCATTTCTAAGTGATTGGGGCATTTCTTGCATGGTATCACCATCAAAGAGCGAGGCATAACTTACCCACTTTTTAGATTGTCGTAGGTCTCAATTATGTGTTGAAAAGTATCCCTTGCCTCTCTCAACTGATCTCTTGACACTCCTTCTTCCTCGTAGTGGCTTATATACCAGTTTCTCTCAAAAAGCGAATCGAAGTTCTCCAGAACATGTTTGAATGCATCGGTTATTGCTACGTTGTTTGCAAGTAGCGTAATCTCTTTTTCGAAACCGGTGGGACTGCTCTCGCAGATGCCATATTTTAGGCCTAAGTCTGGATGAACTCCAGGAACATAGTCCACAGTAGCTCTTATCTCATTCATAATATTGTAGATATTGTCTATTGATATTTCGCCCCGAAACATTATAACGGAAGATATTGCTGAGCCTTTATCATTACAGCTAACCATGAAATGGCTTGGGTCAAAACAACGTTCTATAAGATCTAATTCTGTAGCATCTTTCCCTTCTTCCTTGGTCAGGGGAGCCACCGCAGGAATGATGAACTTTGTCTCGGGAAGCGCAACCAAATTATGAGCCATCTCCATAAGATCCATATTCAGCTGTCCTGGGAATCTGAGAGACGCAGTTATGGATGCCATGACTCTGCCTATCAGAAAGTTAAGGTCAGAGAATTGCTTTATGAAGGGTTGATTAAATATATCCTTCACTATTCGCATCAAAGCACTGTTATCGAACATGACGCATATGTCTGCATGTTTCATTAGATGGGTTATACTCAAAACCGTGTTGTAAGGAGCTATTGTGATGTCGTTCATACGAGCGGGCAAGACACTGAACGTCATAACACCTTTTTCCGGAAACTCCTTCTTCAGCGTTTCAGCAATTAAGGAACCAAACCCACTTCCAGTACCTCCGCCAAGCGTATGGATTATTATAAAACCCTGTAATGTGTCTGGGACTGTGGTTTTGATTTTCTCTAGGAGGTTTGGGATTAATCGCTTCCCAAGCTTATATCCCGTGGCCCAGACGTTATGAGCCCCCGAATAACTGAGTAACATAAGCTCTTCTGAAAAGAATTTATCAAGACCTTTTTCGCGTACCAGAAACTCAACGGCCAGTGGCTCGAGGTCAATGAACAAAGATCTTGGATGGAACCCATCCGGTGATTCGACGAGGAAGACAGATTTGTAGTCAACAATATCGGAATCCTCTTCCTTCTTCTGCAGAGTCTTCATGTCAATTCCATGTTCCGAGCATATAGTATTCCAGAAATTATAACCTATTTGATTTCCGCCCTGCCCAACATGTAGGACAAGTATCTCTCTACCAGGCATCAGCATCGCCTCTCATTCTATTCCAAACTAGATTTCTTTCTTGTTGAGTAAATTCTGTGTAGTTTTTTTGTAATGGTCTTACATGACGCATCATTTGATACGTATTTTGCAAAATACTCGTAAATATCATCGTAAGTGACATTGCCCATAAGCTTTTCTTTCAGCATCTCCACGCTCACAACAACGGAAAGTTCATCTGTATCAATGACGGTAACCGACGGATTGTAGGCGACGTAGATTCTCAGAACAGGATCTGAAACCGCGTTGACTTCTCCTCTTTTTATCCATCCACGCTCACCAAAACCTTTCAGCGCATTATTCACAAGGTCAATATCCTCTTCGTAAAGTGTTATTGGAAGAACGCCATGCGTTATGAAGTCCTCGCCGGTATATTTCTGTGGAATGCAGTCCACAAACATCGATATGCCTCTTATAGTTTCCTTGTTTATCCTTGAAGATCTCATTCGTATGCAGCTCTTGAGGGGTTCGTATGCCTCGATTAGGAAGCTTCCGAGCAACATGAGTTTTCGTTTAAGCTCATCCCAATCATAAGCGTTTCCATCTCCCTGAATCCATCTGTCCAGTATTATGTCAAAGTAGCTCATCAGCAATGGAGAAGGGTTCTTTAGGTTTGAGAGCAGATCTTTGATATTCTTTATGCTCGTAGAGATCGGATCTGCGATCTCTTCTAACTTCTTAGCAAAATCTTTCTCTCTTTCAGCATATTCAGAATGATCTGTCTTAAAGCTGGATATGAGCAGGTTCATTAGCTTGACTGCTCCGTCGATATCATGATTCTTAAGAATCACCCTGGGACTGATTCCTGCAGAAACGAGCATTTGCACACCTCTAACCAGTGCGATTTCTGCGTCTTTCATGTTTTCAAGGATTGGGACAGCTTTCTGCAAATACTCGTCATCAACTTCTTCCATTTGAACCTCAATCATGAACTTCTCAAGGAAGCTTTTCAGATTTCTGTTGAAGAATTTCTGCTCACTGTCAGTTATTCCTCGGACTTTCTCCGACATTTTCCTTAATTTGCTCATAACCTCAGAGCGAATCCTGATTCTTCTTTCCAAATCCCTTCTGAATTCCTTATGTTCAGAGAATTTCTTCTCAGCATTCCCTATGATTTCCAGAATCAGATCGTATTTCTCATCAACTGACTCTATGTTGCTCTTGCCTTCGGCGACCGCTGTCTTGAGCGGTCCAAGAGATGCGTTTATGCGAGATATCGCTTTTATGGCTTCGTCCATTCCTCCCCACGATAGGTCCATGCTCTTCATCATAGCTTCCAGACTATCAAATGCGATCAAAATCTCCTCACAGCCTTTTTCCAGATCCTTCGCTCTGCTTAATACTGAATCTAGCAGCAAACCATCTCCTCGGTTTAATGTATTTTCCAGCGTTTTCAAATATGCCTCCAATTTCTTCAGCTTCTTTTTTGCGCCACCAAAAATGCCTCTTATTCCTTTCCGGACTTCTTTTACCTGCTTGGCTTCTGTTTTTAGCCCTTCTGCCCGTGACCGGAGTTCATTCAAATCTTGGGTTATTTGTCCGGGCACAAGACCTAAGGAGTCGGCCACCTTTTCCCTAAGCCATAGCCTTCGCATAAACTGGTCAATTCTTTCATTCAAAGCTTTCTGAGCTTTTTGCAAATGCCTTCTACCCCTTATTAAGAATGCGAGCTATCAAGCAAATCTTTGTAAGTATTAAGACAAAAACCTTTCGTAATTATTACTAACCAAAGAGTTTCCCTCACAAGTCAGAATTCTCGAGAAGTTTCAGACCCTTCACGTGTATTTTAATAACTGCAAAAGGAGATTTTATTGCGGATATGATATTAAATCCACAAGAGTGACTTAGCAATCTTTCTGCCGTTTTCAGTCCCTTTTTTGAGTAGGCCCTAATAATCTTCTGAAATGGAGGACTTCGTCTATTAACGTAGTAGTAGGTGTTTAGTAAGCTCCATTTGGCAGCTTCCCGTATGAATCTTCCCGCTTTTCTATCAAGGAGAAATGCCAGAAAACCGGAGAGGCTAAGAAGAACGCACATTAACAGACTTTTAAGCCACTGCTTGATATCAATATCGTGCCTTCTAATACTACTTGAAATGTCATCTCCGAATACCGTTACAACATGACTCAAAACAGAGTTAAACACCAGTTTTGACGGGGCAAGAATCTTCCCGAAAGTCCGACTTATTGAAAAAACTCTTTTGAAATCTCCTCTTAAAATGTCACCCTTTCTACAAATAAAATGTGAGGCGAACATGCCTGTGGCTCTCTCAATAGCTCTAAACAGGCGTTCTATTCTTGTCTTTGCAGGTCTGGAGAATCCCAGAGTTGTCTCAAGACCTTCAGCTATTCTATCAACTTTGTCAATTCTCCTCTGGCTAACAGGATCATCCAAGACTATTATCAAATCAAGGTCACTCTTTTCCGGGTCTGCGTATCCTTTCGCGTAAGACCCGAACAGCAGAATTGAGATTATTCTGTCAGCTGCTGCCTTTTTGACCATCCTGATCAGAGTATCCAAATAAGTTCTGGCCTTTTCAGGCAGTAAGATTGATCCCGGTTGTGCTTTTTTCATCTAAATCACTTGTGATTGCTGAGAGTCTCTGGGTTGAAGGTTCAGCCAATTTTACCCCGTAGGAGGGGGTGATGCTACGCGTGTGAGTTACTCAAGACTCCCTAAAGAGCATCCTTCTCCCTGCTTCATGCGTTTGAGGACACTTCGGCTTCAAAGAGATGAGGTTTCTGTACTGCTAATCCAGGGCTACACAGAAGGGCAAAACTTCTGTCTGATTCTCCGTACACTGTGTATCAGGCACTTACGTAGCTCTGTCAGGGGGAAATACCGTCAAGACCTGTGTTCTCAGATTGTGTCTTGCGCTCATGCCGCTGATCAAAGCTCCTCTTGCGAGTACCTTACCCAAAACCTAATTACCGAAAAATCATTTAAAGGTACCGCAACTCACTCTTTGCCTCTCGAGTTAAGAACGTTTGCGGAGAATGTAGTAAGGACTTCGCAATTCAGTTAGAGGATCACTGTATGCCTTCATCTACACTGTTGCTCTTCTTGCCCGAGGAATCCTTTCAAGCTTTCTCTTCAGTCTTTCGAAATTAGTCCTCAGCTTTTCCAGAAGGGCATCAGCATTATCAAACTCCTCATCTATTATTGCTCTAAGGAACTTATTGACTTCAGAATTATGCTTTCTTGAGTTATAACCAATTAATTCGAGAATAGCTTCAGTTCTATCCAGTGAGGATCTACAGCCTTCAGTCACTTTGTTAATCACTGAAAGATTCTTTTCCATTTCTGATGTAAGTTCTCTGTCTTGTTCCATAGCGCTTAGTGTGTATTCAAATCTCGGCAATACGAAGAGTCTTAATTTTGACTTCAGATCTTCCTTGCTTTCTAAGGTCTTGTATAAGACTTCCAATACTGATTTTGCATAGCAACAGACTTCTTTCCTCGCTTGTATCCACTTCTCAAGCGCTTTCAAGGCGACTAATGCTTCGGAGAAGGTTTTTATGAATTGATCAAGTCTGATTTCCATAATCGGACTTTCCGACTTTATAGGATCGGGGAAATTCAGAAAAATAAAGGATGTGCCATCCTTGATCATTCTGCGGAATTCCGATAATCTTTCCATGATGGACTCTTTGCTCAACCTTTGTTCCCCCCAAAAAACGCTGACATTTCTTGGACTAGACCCTATTATCTTAAGCTAGACTCTAATATATTTATCGATATTAGTGATCATCTCCTTCTTTTAGAATCATTATTTGTCAAAAGTCGATCTTTGACCAAAAACAAGGTCTCTTAAGCCAAGTCATGATTCCGGACGAGGATCCGATTACTCATCCATTAGCCTAGACCATAAAGCCACTAACTCTCTTGAGATATTCCGATGATCTTCACTGTAGATCTTAAGAGCTTCTTCACCCTTTTTGCTCAAGAGCAAAAACCTCTGATGGTTCCCGTCCCCCTCAGGATCCGTAAAGGAGATAATGTACTTCAGTCTTTCGAGTTTCTCAAGAACCTTCAAAGTCGTATTAATGTCCGTCGTGGGGGCAACACGCTCAAGAGTTGAGCCAGGATAATCAAGCAATGATTGTAGGACTTCAACAGCAAGAGGTAGTTCGTCATCTGCGAAGTCCTCATCCAGTAGGATTCTTCTTATTCGCATTGTGCTGTCCGAATATGGTTTCATGGGATCGATTCTATGGGTTGGTGCGTAATCACTAATCTCTCTTTCGGTTGTTTCCCGGAGGGCTAGGTCCGTTGAAAGATGAGAAGGGGACCGTCGCTTCTTGGAAGACACATTTGATGTTAATGATGAAGCTATCGGACCCTCTGTAATCAAATTCGCAACCTCGGATTCTCTCAGAGCGAGATCAAGACCAGTCTCAGAGTCTATTCCACCGCTCATAATTCCCGATCGCAGGACTTTGATTAGGTTGTCTCGATCAATTCTGCGAACTTCGCACTCTGGAAATGATGTATGAATGGAAGTCTTCACTATAAACATATTTTTCCGGACTTCTTCGGCCAGTATTGCGCACTTCTCTTCGAGGTTTAAAAAGCCCTTCATATTCTTGTGGACCGCAATTAGCACCTTCACATTCCAATAATTTTCATGCAGCTTGAGATAGTTGAGTCTGTCATGGTTGACTCGATCCTCTGATGGATTTTGAACCAAGATATACGTTAGTGATATGTTCTCGTCATGAAGAGTCTTCAGAACACCATCAAGATCTCCTCTGAAGCCCTTTGGGACCATTTTGAGAGCAAGGAATCCTAAGGCAGTTATTGTAGATTCCTTCTTTGTTATAACTACGTCATCATAGTTTCCGTAAAGATAAAACTGAATGCCTTTTAGGACATCTATTTCTTTCAGTCTACCCTGAGTTTCTCTTCTTACATTTCTAAGTCTTCCCACATCATAGAGCTTCTTCTTTGCTCCTTTGGCAAGTCTTTTGAGTTGACTGTAATTCAGCGCAACCATTGTAACTGCCATTGGTATAATGAAAAGGAATAGTGTGACAGCTGTGTTACTTGCAAGGAGTAGAATAGCGTTTAGTGCAATGAATCCAACCACCAGGAGAACGATGAATTTAATGATCCCTCCAGATAGAACCTTCACGATTCAAACTCTCCCAACAGCTTTGTTCCAATATAGATTGTGAACATCCCTGGGACCCCAAAGCCAATAAACCATAGCACTGTTTCAAACATGCCAGATTGAGTAAATAATCCACCAATGACTCCTGCCATGGCTACCGTGAGAAATCCCACCCCGACGGACGTGATGAGGCTCCCTACAAGCCTATGAACAGGGCTAGTACCTCGCCTCTCCTCCTTAATCCTAGCTCTTTCCAGCCTATCAAGTAAGTCCAGACAGCTAAGCTTGGAAATAGCATAATCGCTGGAAGACATCTCTCCTTCCTCATACTTCGAATCAATGAATTTCAAAAGCCTAGCTACCTCTTCTTCCATCACCGAAATCCTCATTCGTTTTAGGTCCCTCTGAGAATAGGGTTTCTTTTTAAAGCTTGCCAGAATACGTACGAAAAACTGTCAGGAATTTTCAATTCGGGAAAAACGAATCAGAATATTCCTATTTGACAAGAAAGAGACCTATTTGACCGCAAACGTTAGAATAAGCCAAGCTGGAGGAAATTCGATAAGAACGATTCTGAATCCACCTAAGAAAATTCTCATGCCGCTAAGCAAAAACGCGACAAATTGCCTAATCACAAATGCCTTGATTCTTGAAAGCTACTGCCTTTGCTCCTTAGTGGGAGTTTTGCCAGCTCTTCCACCCATCAGGCTTCAAGTCCTACGCTGTTCTTCAGTTCTTTGCACGGAAAACCTTTACAAAGAGTACAGAATCGCAGATTTTTGTCCACTCTTCAACAGCTAAGTATTCTGCAGTTTAACATGTCAGCGCTACTGCATTCCCGCACCCCCAGTTCATGTAAAACCTGCGGAGGCCGCAGTAGGGCCCGTAAGGCGCTGCCATGGGATCATAACTCAAGGGAGTCACCAATCAATACCTTTGTAGGGGGTACAAGTAAGCTTTTTTACTATGAAAACCATGCTAACAAACTGTATTGAGGAGATTTGTGATGAATTGGCTCGGCATAGATCCAGTGGTAATGTTTGAACTGTCCTTGGTGCTTGTAGTTATGGTTAATCCCTTTAGCAAAATGCTACTTGTGAGAATGATTTCTGAAAGATCTGCAATGTCTGATAGAGAACTGATTCTTCGCAGTAATCTCGTTGGGTTAGTTATCCTCATCATATTCTGTATTTCGGGAACAGCCTTGTTGCAGTATGTCTTTAATATAGGAATCGACGCGCTGAGGATCGCAGGAGGAATTGTTGTTTTTCTCATAGGTTTTGAATTCCTGTGGAAGGGGGAACTAAAATCCTTTGCAGGGGCAGAATCAACCTCCGGTTTTGAAGTAGTGCCACTAGGAACACCTCTGATCACGGGGCCATCTGTAATAACTACAACAATTGTGTCAGCAAGTCAGTACGGATACCTAACTGTGATACTTGCTGGTATTCTAGCAATAGGCTATAATACAGGTGCAATGTTGATTGGCTCATCAATATCAAGCAGAATAAATCCAAAAATCCTAGGTGCGCTTATCAGAATCCTAGGACTGTTTACTGCGGCAATTGGTGTCCAAATGATGTTAACCGGTATCAAAAATTACATAGTGACCGAGCTGGTACCCTGACGCTCAGAAGCGAGTATATGACCCGAGTACCTCTCAATTTTTGACAATTATAATAGCATAAGACCAATGATATCAAGCGCATTAAGATTCCTGCTCAGAAGCATCAAAACGAATATTACAACGAATCCCAGCGATATAACTAACCATATTATGCTATCATCAAAAAGGAAATTTGAGAACATCATGGATTCCTATAGGGTAGTGCAAAGTATATTAATATTCAGTCTTCTAAAAGGTGATGTTGTGGCCAGCTTGAGGTACGTTGTTGAAGTCAGATTCCGCAGGAACTACATCAGAGTGGAGGGAAGTAGTATTTACGTCGGACTTCTGTCAAGACCTGAAAAAGGCAAGGCCAACCTGGAGTTGATCAAGAAGCTTGCCAGATACTTCAAAATACATTCTTCTCAAATTAAGATAGTCTCTGGGCTAAAATCAAAAAGCAAGATAATAGAAATAACCGACGCATAGAAACCTTGACCAATTCGCAAAAGGAAAGGCTTATATATAACGCCGTTATAGTCTTGTTGAGGTCTACGTATGTGTTGTAGAGCTGCTTTGAGATATCAAAAACCTCCCAAGAATGTCGAAAAGGCCAGATACATGGAAGAGAGGATACCGTTCTGCTACAAAAGAAGTAAGAAGTAGGATAGCACCAATTAGAGGTACTGAATCAGACTGTTGGAAACCTTGGAGGAGTGATGAGCTATGAGTGGTTGTTGCCAAGGTAGTAAATCAGGCAAGAAAAAGGAAGATAAGAAGGAAAAGCGGGAATAAGTGGCTCGCGAAGGTAAAGGCCCGTTCGGGGATGTTTTTTCTTTTTCATTTCAAGTAACTTAGAGAACCGCTAATGGCCTCGCCAATGGCTTTAAGATCAGCCAAATAAGGAGGGAATTGCATGGGTGATTTGAGTCTTGTTGGGAGATGTGGGTTGTACTGTGGTGCATGCGGAATACTCAGGGCATACAAGGACAGAGGAGAGTATCTTCAAAAGGTCGCTAAATTCCATAAACTACCACCAGAAAAAATAAGATGTGAGGGTTGCCAAGCTCTCACCGCTGACTGTTGGGGATCTAATTGTGAGATCCTCAAGTGCCTAGATGCAAAAGGATTCGATTACTGCTATCAGTGCCCAGACTATGATTCAAGGTCATGCGAAAAGTTTGAAAAGTTCGCAGAAGCCTATCTAAAGGAAGACAATGTAGATCTCAGAGCAAACCTTGAGAGAATAAAGGCGGGAGACTACGAGAACTGGCTTAAGGAAAGCGAAGAGAGATTCAGATGTCCTAAATGCGGAAAACCTTTGTCAACATATAGCAGGATTACCGAGTGTTATCACTGTAATGAGAAACTGTCAGGTTAGCGAACCATTCAATCTACTTCTGAAGTTCCATTGTGGGGAATGACACTAATGCTAAGGCTATTTAATACCCTTACACATAAGAAGGAACCCTTTATCTCGAGAGAAGGTAAGAAAGTAAAAATGTACACTTGCGGCCCTTCAGTCTATAGACGGCCCCATATTGGGAATTATCGCACTTTTCTCTATGAGGATGTTCTTCAACGATATCTGGAGTATCTCGGCTATAATGTTATCCGGCTTGTCACTTTAACAGATGTTGAAGACAAGGCAATCTACGAAGCAGAAAACAAGAAGACTGCTCTGGAGAATCTCACACAGAGAATTGCTGAGGTATTCTTCTCTGAGGAGAAGCTTCTGGGAATCAAACCTGCAGACTTCTTTCCTCGTTCTTCAACTTCGGTCGATCAAGCAGTAGAACTGATTAAGATCTTGATAGATAAGGGATACGCCTATTGGCACAAGCATGAGAATAGACTAAATGTTTACCTAGATCCATTGAAGATCAAAGAATTTGGAAAACTGTCAAAAATAGATATGAATAACTGGCCGAAGAGTAAACGCCGGTTCCATAAAGACAATTATCCTGGTACCCCTTGGAACAAGGGAGATTTCATACTGTGGCACGGCCATAAGAAGGCGGACAAAGTATACTGGGATACCGACATTGGTAAAGGCAGACCAGCCTGGAACGTCCAAGACGGAGCCATGGTAACCAAACATCTGGGATTCAGCGTAGATATTGCGTGCGGGGGAATAGATAATCTCGTGAGACATCATGACTACAATATCGCAGTAATAGAAGGAGTCTCAAACAAGGAGTTTTCGCATTACTGGCTCCATGGTGAGCATCTGCTTGTGGATGGAAAGAAGATGTCGAAAAGCAGGGGAAATGTCTATTACCCTGGGGATCTCATACAGATGGGATATAGTGAAAAACATATACGTTTCTTTCTCATCTACGAACACTACAGAAAGCGATTGAACTTCACAGTTAAGAAATTCAAGAGAATAAGCCAGAGACTGGACAACTTCAGAGACACTATCGGAGATCTGATAAGCGGAGAATCCGGTGAGTCAAGTCAGACAGCAAGAAGTCTTGTCGCCGAGATTATTACTAGTTTTGAAGAGAATATGAACAATGACTTGAATGTGAAGAATGGCTTTGATGATCTTCAAAGGATCATCTTAGGACTCAACACATTAAGGAAGAATGGCAGACTTGCAACTGAAGACGCTGCTGCTGCCGTAGCAAGCCTGCAGAAGATTGATCAAGTTCTACGCGTAATCTTCTGATATTTCGGGGTTAAGCAGAAATGAGAGGTGCTGTGTTTAAACTGAATACCTTTCAGATGATTTCCCACCACTGAAATGCAAGCCTTTCGAAGCAGGAATACCCAAGCCTAATGAGAGAGGATCAAGAGTCATCACAAGTAGGACAGGAATACGAAAGCGGAGAGAAAACACCGTAGAGAAGGTCTACAGATTAGAATACCTCAAAATAAGCAAATAGATTCTTCAAAAAGGCAGCAGAGGCAGCCTAAGACGAAGAAGATCGTCAGGATTTATACATTTCATGGAATATGACAGGATTAATTCCGATTAATCACGTCTATAGGAACCTCCTGAGAATTATTTCATTTTGGCAGGAAAAATAAACAATGTCCAAACCTAAATCTCGAAATCTTTTTAATATTATTCATTATACGAATTAAACGTCATAAAAAAAGATGAATGAGAAGTACTCAATTCGGGGGTGGAGTAATATGGTGGAAGAACTACCGGTTGAGAACCTAAGAAAAGTGTTTAGGCCCGAGGGGTTCGAGTGTGAAACTACCAAAGACCTGCCGCCTCTTGAGGGAATTGTTGGTCAAGAGAGGGCAGTGAGGGCACTGAGATTTGGGCTGGATATCAAGGAACCAGGGTTCAACGTATACATGGCAGGAGAATCAGGGACTGGCAGGATGACAGTTTTAAAGGATTTCCTGGGTGAGATAGCAAAAAAGAAGAAGATTCCAGACGACTGGTGTTACGTTAATAACTTCAAGAGTCCCTACGAGCCAGAGGCTGTAAAACTGCCTGCGGGTAAAGGCAAGGAATTCAAGAAGGACATGGCGAACCTAATTAATGATATTAGAAGATTGCTCCCTGAAGCCTTCAGAAGTGATGATTATACCGCGAAAAGAGAGGCAACCGTCAGAGCCATAGAGGAAGAGAGAGAGGAACTAATTACTCGGGTCAACAAGAGAGTTCAAGAAGAGGGATTCTCCCTCAGAAGCAGCCCGATAGGTTTGGTTATGATTCCCATGGTTGAGGGGAAACCCTTGAGCGAGGAGGAGTTTGTGGCTCTAAGTCCAGAGAGAAAGGAAGAAATCGAGAAGCGAAGAACAAAACTAGATACGGAACTGAGAGTTGTCTTAAGGCAAATAAGGGATTTAGGAAAGAAGATTGGACAGGAGCTTGAAAAAGTCAATCATGAAGTGGCCCTCTTTGTAATAGGGCCATTAATAGCGGATCTAAAAGAGAAATATGAAGGGCTTTCTGGATGTTTGAATTACATAGATAATGTTAAGGATGACATCTTAGAGAATGCTCCACAGTTTATAAAGGAACGCGGGCCCAAGGCTCCCGGCATTTCTGCTCAACTTCCTTGGACCATGGAGGTTCCTTTCAGAAAATACGAAGTGAACCTAACAGTAGATAATTC
Source organism: Promethearchaeota archaeon (assembly GCA_048939465.1). Classification (GTDB taxonomy): domain Archaea; phylum Asgardarchaeota; class Odinarchaeia; order Odinarchaeales; family JBHLKK01; genus JBHLKK01. Next base: position 25,967 of record JBHLPL010000006.1, read on the forward strand.
AGATCTGCAAGGTGCTCCAGTGGTTTTGGAGACCAATCCAACACATCAGAATCTATTTGGAAAGATCGAGAAGGAGGCACGATTCGGGGTTTTAACAACTGATTTCACCATGATACGGCCAGGTTCGTTACACAGAGCAAATGGTGGATATCTGGTACTTCCGGTTGAAGAGCTGCTGCGAAACATTTTCACTTGGGACGGACTCAAGATGGCCATCAAGAATAAGGAGGTTTCAGTCGAAGAACTGGGAGAACGCCTAGGGTTTATCACAACGAAGAGTCTTAGGCCCGCTCCCATACCGTTAGATGCCAAGGTGATACTTGTAGGGAAGACCGAGTACTATCATATTCTGTATATTCTTGACAGAGACTTCAAAGAGTTGTTCAAGGTCAAAGCAGAGTTCGACACAACCATGGATCGGACAAAAGAAAACATAGACAAGTTTGCATCGTTCATTTGTACCTTCTGCAGAAAGGAGAATCTGAAACATCACGAAGCAACAGCAGTGGCCAAGCTGATCGAGTACAGTTCCAGACTAGCTGACCATCAGGAGAAGTTGTCTACCAAATTCTCGGAAATTGCAGACATCATCAGAGAAGCTAACTTCTACGCTACCCAGGAGAGCGCTGAGTATATCACAGGAAATCATGTCAGGAAAGCCATCGAAGAAAAAATACACAGATCAAGGCTTCTGCAAGAGAAGATACAGGAGATGATCAAGCAGGGGTTTCTGCTTATCGATATAGAAGGCGAGAAGGTGGGGCAGGTAAATGGGCTTTCTGTGATGAGTTTAGGCGATTTCTCCTTTGGGCGACCCTCACGTGTTACGTCAAGTGTTGGTATGGGGAGAGAAGGCATTATAGATATTGAGCGTGAGGCGATGCTCGGAGGAAGTATTCATACCAAAGGTGTCATGATACTTGGCGGCTACTTAACAGAGAAATATGCCAAGGATAAACCACTCAGCTTGTCTACACGATTAGTCTTTGAACAGAGTTACAGCGGAGTAGAAGGGGATAGTGCTTCAAGTACCGAACTCTATGCAATTCTCTCAGAACTCTCAGGACTTCCTATTAAGCAATATATTGCTGTTACTGGTTCTGTGAATCAGAAGGGAGAGGTTCAGGCTATTGGCGGAGTGAATCAAAAGATCGAGGGGTTCTTTGAAGTATGTAAGATCAAAGGTCTTACAGGAAAACAAGGAGTGATGATACCTCAAAGCAACGTGCAAAATCTGATGTTAAAAGAAGAAGTATTAGAGGCAGTCAAGGAAGGGAAATTCCACGTATACGCTGTGAGTAGTATTGATGAGGGGGTTGAGGTCTTAACAGGGGTTCGGGCGGGTAAAAGAAAACCTGATGATGAGTTTGAAGAAGGAACTGTGAATTTTGCTGTGGACAAACGTCTAAGAGAAATGGCTGAAAAGATTAAGGAATATCCTGAATTTATCTTGAGAAAAAGAAGTTGATGGTTTGATCAGTTCTTTTTGAAAACTCCTTATTTTTTATTGGAGAGGGGAGTAATCGACATATTGTTATGCTCAAACAGTGGGGAACTGAATCATGAACGAAAAGAAATCATTATTTAAAATTCTAATCCAGAAGACAGTAGGTATCTTGAATGATGAAAGGGGCGAAAACAGAAAACTCAAGGAAATATGCAGATTGCTCAAGGATAATGTAACCTATTATGATTGGGTGGGATTCTATTCTGTTGACAGGAAAGGAGAAAAGGAGCTTGTACTTGGACCGTTTGAGGGGGAACCGACAGAACATGTAAGAATACCTTTTGGAAAGGGGATATGTGGGCAAGCTGCGGACACGGAAAAGACGTATATCGTTCAAAATGTGAAAAAGGAATCAAACTACTTGTCCTGTAGCCCTAAAGTCAAGTCTGAGATTGTTGTCCCAATATCCAGAGGAGGAAGGGTCGTGGGTGAGATTGACGTAGATTCTCACACTCTTTCACCGTTCACAGAGGAAGATAGGGAATTCCTTGAGAAAATAAGTAGCTTGGTATCCAGTCTTCTTTAAGCCAGAGTCATGACTTGAGAAGGAGAATCAGAAGTTGTTCCTTGACCCCTATCATCATATCGGGGGTGAAGAGCAAGGAAATATCAGGAATCTTATGTCGTGATTCAATGGATTAGTGTTCAAGAAATGCGCCATTGCCACATTATTTCGTCGTTTTGAAAAGGCATAAGAGAGAGGTTTCCCACAAATAGCAAGGTCGTTTGCAGTCTTGGAATATCCCTCTGAGAAGTATCCGATGCGAAAGACCTCAGCTAGGTCTTTCCTTTTACATATCCGTGCATTGTCACTTCAGCAAACATCTCTCTTTTTGCTTTACAAATCGGACAGAGATAAGGAGGTTCTTCTCTATAACATACATAACCGCATTGTTTACAGTACCACATTATTAGACCGATTCTGGGGGTTCTCTTAACGGTCGCTGCTCTTGTATCAGAGGATTTTTCAGGAGGGGTTTCGGCAGCCCCTGCAAAGGCTCTGGCTTCTTTGTCCGCGGGTCTCCGTTCGGGGATCTTTCTCACAGGGAGCCTGCCCTCAAACACGTCCTTGTTAACATAAAGCGAACAATAGCAGACTCCGAACTCCTCGACGTCCGGGTCCCGATAGTCACAGGGGCAGACGATATCCCTATCAAGCTCGAAATTTCCTGACGCAAGTCTGCAGGGACAGGAAGGATAGCCGTATCGCTCTTCATTTCGGTTCAGTCCTTCAAGAAGACCTTTAAGAAAATCCGGATCAGGATTCAAATAGTAACCGCGAGTCTTTGCGTCGCTTTCTGCCCTTCGTCGAACCCTTTCCAGATTCTTCATTTTTCGAGTGCTCTCCTTATTCGATCTTCATCATAGCCAGTGATCAGATACTCCTCGTCAATAATAATGGCAGGAAAAGAAAAGCGGCCGCCCAGGCGATGAATTTGCTTCCTGATTTCTTCCTTATCTTCCTTGCTGTTTAAGTCTACATCTACATATTCATACTCAATACCGTTATTCTTCAAAAAGCCCTTGGTCTTCATGCACCACATGCAAGTACTCAAGGCATATAGTAAGACTTTGTGTCTTTTGTTTGGGCCTGGAACTTTTATAATCTTCATTTTTCTGTTACATCCTGGGCCGTGTAATGTACTTCTCTGGACGCGTTTCTCTCTTTGCCAATCTTGAATGGTAGCCCGGGAGAGATTCGAACTCTCGTCCAGGGGTGTTTCCAAACCTTGGTCTAACCCGGTTTTCCAGAGCCCCCGATGATTGATCTTTTTTGACCGCTACACCACCGGGCTAACTAATCGATCTTCTTCGTCGCATGAAGTAGCCTGAGCAATTATTTAGTCCGCAGATGTGACCATCAGCTCAGTAGATTGTGGACTTATCGAAAGTCTGCAAGCATTAAACAGGCTCATTTCATGTTTGCTGAAAAGTATGTAGAAAGAGAGAGCTATAAATAACCTTCGCTTTCTGTCAACTTATCCCATCACTGGTATTGTTGAACTCATAAATAGAAGGGGGTGACACAAAGGAGGCATGGCTTTCAGAATGGCAGTACTATGGAACTCAGAGTTCTGACCACACCTTCGACCTTGTGAATGCGTTCCACGGTGTCCCTAACATGTTCCATATCGTCTGCAGCGACTTTTGCGATTATATCGTATGGGCCCGTTATCGCATATATTTCGTCTATACCCTCTGCGCCCTTAAGCTTCTCAAGGACTTCATGAATCTTGCCTGTCTCAACTTCAATTAGCATAAATACTACGGTCATAACAACTCTCCCTCATTCTCATTCTTTGGGGTTTTACATATATAAATAGTTTCTACGTTTTGGTTATGCCTTTCTCAGGCGAGCGATTTCTCTCTTTCCAAGATCCTCTAATATTTTCAGAACACCCGACGGAGTAATCTTGAAGCCCATACTTCTCAGTCCTTGAGTGATTTCCAGTACGCTATAACCTCGATCCATATTCTTCAGTATTACCAAGACTTTTCTGTCGTTGACTACGAGGCTTTGCATAGCCTTTTCAAAATCGAATTCAGGAGTAAATTCATAAATCTGATGATTGGCTGCGTTCTTACCCCATTCTTCTGAAATTGGCTCTGATCCCACCGATTTGACCCTGGCAACGCCCATAGTTCGATAATATTCCAAGGTTTCCAAGATCTCTTGCGGTTTCTTGTCGAAGCCCACCTTTTTGAGCCCATCGGACAATTCCAGCACAGTATAACCATGATCGAGATTAGCCATAAGTGTGCAAGTAGCCGGACTCCTACCGGCGCAGGCGGTCTCGACAACGCTATCAGGAGTATAAGGTGATACCAGCTCATAAACCCGCTGGTATTCGATTTCGTCTTCAAACAAATGTGAGACTAGTGTTGCTGCTCTTGCCTCAACCAGCCTGGAAATCTTGCTCGAGGCTCTTTTGAGAGGTATGCCTGCTGTCTTAGCAACTTCTCTGAGGGTTTTCTTGCCATCAATTAATCGCATTAGAGAAAGCATATCCGAATCCAGTTCAAGTTTGTTTACCGCAGGTTCAGAAACTAGCAGTATTGCATCGGGAGACACGGCCCCAGCTGATTCTCCTGTGTCAGCAGCCGGCGCCTCTTCCTTTGACGGCGGTGATATCATAGCTTCTTCTGCTTCACGTGTCGGTTCTGGGGCAGGAGCAGGAGTTACTGGGGAAGCAGAAATCGCTTCACGATGTTCAGCGGATGTAGGGGCAGGCATGGCGGCACCTGGTAATAGATCATCAATTTCTTCGAAGTCTTTCTTGAACCTTCTCAATACCGTTCCTAATGACATTATGACTAGCCCTTCTCGTTCATAAGAGTCGATAGCTAATGCAACCTTATCAGAGACCCTTGAGATCAGGAGACACCCTCTTTCGAGATGTTTCACTTGGTAATCACCGGTATCCCAAGTTGGAAAGCTCCTGGAAATAATACTCTTCGTTACGGTTTCAGCTTCTTCGCCCAAGGTTCCGTACAGACAATTCCCTTGGGCATCGAATAATCCTATTCGCACGTGAGCAAGGGTAACCAGTCCTTCTTTCATCCTTGTTATCAGATCTTCCACCTGGTCCGACATTTTGGTTCCTCTCATCACACATTCTTCGGATATATCTATTTATAAATTCGTTTTATCAGTTATAAGAGTTCTCATAATTCATTTTCTTCGAAAGAATATTAACTCATATCTAGGTAATTGTTTTAAGCATTCAAGGGAATAGGTGCTTGAGTGTGATAATTCGGATGTGGTACCGAATATGGAAATAATGAGGGGGTTGCATTTCGTATCCGGCGTCCTATATAATTCTAATGTCTACGTTTTGGGAGAAGATGACTTGACTTTGATTGACTTAGGAACGGCGGCCAACTTGACCCACCTATTTGGAGCGATCAAATCATTTGGTCTTGATTCAAGAAGAATCAGACAGATAGTAGTAACGCATGCCCATATCGATCACATCGGTGGACTACCCAAAATCTCGGAATTACTAAATCCGAAGATTTGCGCACCAAAGGGAGAGGCAGACTATATTGAGAAAGCAGACGATCACATGATTCTATCATGGATGTTTGGATCCAAATTCGAACCTGTAGATGTCGATGTTAGACTTAGCTCAGGTGACATGTTGCAAGTTGATGACTTTCATTTAAGGGTCTTGCACACTCCGGGGCACACAAGGGGAAGCATATGCTTGTACGATGAGGAGAAGAAAACACTGTTATCAGGAGACACTGTTTTTAGCGGAGGAGCTTTCGGTCGAGTTGACTTACCGACGGGAAATGCTGAAGAACTCAGGAAGTCACTATTGATGTTATCAAAGCTTGAGGTGGAATACCTTCTCCCCGGACACATGAACACAGTCACCAAAGGAGCTAATGAGGACATTAGGCAATCATATCTGAATACGAAATTCCTTCTATAATCAGCCGGATCTCTGTTGACCGAATCTGTTGTCTAAATCCTGTAGCCGACTCTGATATTTCTGCTTGAGCAATTGATAGGTTCTAGGAGAGATCTTGCCTTCTGCTGATTGTTTTTCAAGACCTTCGAGCAGTGATTCTACGGCATCTCTTTCGGATTCTGCGTCAGATATGACTCCAATGCTTACAGAATTGCTCCTTGCAAGAGAGGACTCTCCGCCAGTATTAGAAGTCTGAAATGGTTCTTGAATCGCCACTGATTTGGCTGGACTCTCGTTGCTCTTCTCTTTCTTGAGAGGCAATTCTATTATCATGGGTCTTGATAAATCCGTCTCGGAGTCCTCAAAAAGCGAAATCGATGTAACGGTTTCTTCCTCATCCTTGGCAAAAGCAGATTGGGCGATCACAGCTATAAAGGGAATTAATATCACTGGGAATACCCATAGATTTTCAGTTACTGAAAGCGGTACCGGAAACAAGGGTATGAAGTAAACAATAACGGTTGTCAGTAAGAAAATGAGCCATGCTGCAATTACTATTTGAGCAGCGGTTTTTTTACGTGACATGACTAATAATTGTGCTTACCTATATAATAAGATTCCAATGTAATAAGATTCCAATGAGATTCGGTATGAGTAATAAGGTTTGATAGAAAGATTGGGCAAGAATTCATTTTGCCGACTGTGATAGCTTCTTCAATTCGGATTTGATACTCTTCTCTTCCTCAAGATACTTCTTTTTCAACTTCTCATATACACGATCTGAGATCTCCTTTTGTTCTTTCCTTTCTTCAAGCTCATCCAAGAGTTCTGCGGTTGCTTCAAGCTCCCCTTCAAGTTCAGTGATTCGTTTCAGGAGTTCAGGGTCTCTATGGATCGGCTCCGTTTCGGCAGCCGGAGGGGTTTCAATAGTTGGCGTGACTTTGCTTGCCAGAGAAGGCATAGGCGTCGTTTCGGATTCTTCCGCCATATCTCCAAGGCGAGCTATCTCCTTCTCAAGCGCGTCTAGCCGCTTTGTTAAATCTCTTAGTAATTCCTCATCACGTGAGATTCGAGCTCTGGTGTAAGTAGCAGGAGGGTGGGGAGCGGTTGGTATTCGCTGCGCATGAGGAGCTGTTGGCTCATCACGTCCTCTACTATAGAAGTCCTGTTCCTCTCTCTCTTCTCTCACAAAAACATGTATCAGATATGCTATTATTGCAACTATAAAAAAAACGAATATGAAGCCCAGAACGAAAATTGGAGCCTGCATCATAAATATCGAGATCCCCACAGAGTTGAATTCCAGCTGATTTGCCCGAAATCTAATAGTAGCTAGTGATTTTCTTCTTATATATTTGTTGCTC
>JBHLPL010000007.1:0-32896 GCA_048939465.1 Promethearchaeota archaeon
AGCTCCTTCTGCAGGGCGGGAATAGTTTACCCTTGCCTCCTACCATTCTCTCATTTTGGAATTCTACGAATACCGAACTTCTCCAATTCCTTTAGCATGATCCTATCAAGCTCTTTCTCTGTATCTTCTGAAAGCATCTTTTTGGATTCTGATTCTTCTATAATAGACTCCACTTCTTCCTTGACCCTCTTTAATATATCCTTTCTACCCTCTTTCTCCCATAGCTTTCTACCGGTCCTGTCAACAACCTTTGAAGGAACGTAATGCTCTTTTTCGAACCAATTCAGTGTATGCTTTAAACCCATGAAGCTCCCGTTTTTCCCTCTGACATTGAGTTCCTCCACTGCCATCGTTTCGCTTGAGACTTCGAAGCCTTTGGCTATTCGAAGAGCCATACCACATATTTCGTTGTCAATGACAAGCTTTTCAATAGATTGAGTATTCTCAAATTCAAGCATTCCTGCACCTGATATGACGTTTATGCCTGCCATAGCTCCCATAACGGCTCCTATTCCACTTTCAAATCCTGCTTGGGCATCCACGACTTTCGAGTCTGACATCCCGAGATAGGAATGAGTGGGTAGACCAAGCCATTTCCCGATCTGAGAATATCCTATGTCAATTAGGACGGTCTCAGCGGCCCCCATCGGAGTTGTACCATACCTCATATCAAATGCGCTCGGAGAACCCCCGTAAACTACAGGAGTCCCAGGTTGAATTGCTTGTGCAAGAACAATTCCGCTCAAGGTCTCGGATGTATGTTGAACCAATGCACCTGCAATCGTAACGGGAGCATTTGCCCCCATCAGAGGCATTGAGATGAGCTCAACAGGAATTTGATGATGTGCGCAATCGATTAAGCTCTCTGCGGTTATTTCACTGAACATTAAGGGAGGCGATGGACAGCAATCGAATATTGCGGTAGGATGCCTGGAAAGGTCTTCTCCCCCTCCTAGAGCTGTTGAGAGCATGTTTTTCATAACAAGCGTCCCGTCGACTGTAAATGTTCCAGTAATTATTGGCTTTATGGAATGTTTCAAAACGAGATATAACCTGTAACGGTCAGCAATATCTGAAGGAATGTCACTGCAGACCAGAGACGTGCTCTGTGCGTGAATGTTGGACAAATTCTCAGCCACCTTTATGAACTTGATAAAATCTCCTGTAACAGGTTTCCGAGTGGTTCCTGATTTACTGTCCAAGAAGTTGAGAGCAGCTGAGCCCGGATTAAAGTACACATTGTTATTGCCAATGTCAAGTCTCCCTCTACCATCGCGTGAGTAAAGAGCGAACGAAGTTGGGCAACTTTTGAGGCTTTTCGAAACAAGATCTTCTGGGAATTTGACTACTCCACTCCTATTATCAACTTTGGCACCAGCTTGAGCAAGTATCTTGATGGCTCTCTTGCTCTGGAATATTATCCCCGTCGTTGACAATATCTTTAGTGAAGCCTCGTAGATTCTTTCCATGTCTTCAATTGAGAGTGCACGTACTGAGAGTCTAGATTGCACCATTTCAAAGATCCCTCCCCGTAACAAATATCAATATATTTGAAATCAGAGTGTGTTTCTTCTTATTTCACTTTTTCTTTTCAGTCCGTGCTCCATTATCCATGAGACAAAAACCGGAACAAAACTAATGGCAAAATAGTCGAATCGTATGCCGCCCCACCCCAGTGTAGTGAGTATTACGAGTAGTGGAATGATGGACCAGAAGACTGTTACGCCAAGCTTTGCTTTATCCTCTTCTAAAACCTTCATCAGGTTTCTTCTCAAGATGCGGGATAATAGAAGAAAGCCGATCAGGAAGAGGACTGTACCGAATATGATTGCCAAAATAGGTGTGATGAATCCATGCCCAATTAGCCACCAGATATCTCCGAAGGGTCCAAGCCCGCCCATAATCAGATAACCAGAGCCATTGACCAGACACCAAAAAGCTAACCAGAAGAGTGATAATTCCACCCACGTATGCTTGATTCTTTTAATTGAGAGCAATCCCTGTACTATGAAGGACACTGTAAGGCAAGCCACAATTCCACCGCTCATAACTAATGCGAGTTGGATTTCAGAGACTCCCCCAGGGAAGTCGTAGAATATCCCAGATAATTCATATGGCCATAACAGGCTTATGTAAATTCCTCGAATTACTCCTCCAAAGGCAACTATGAAAGTCCCATGTCCCACTAACTCATGAACCACTTCAGCTAAGATCTTCATTATGAAGCCAGCGGCCACAAAAAGAATGATAAATAGAAAAACCCGTTTTCTCTCTGACCTCATAACACTCACTTCGCGATGAGTCTCTGGTTGCGGGATACTTATCATCCAGACTTGGCTTTGGGGTGAGTGGTGCTCATATTTAAGTGAGCGAGCAAGCCTAGCTCTCTCAAATCATTTAGGTTGTCCATTCCTCTTGTGACACATTCATGAAATGATGGAATTCATCTATTCCCTTTATGTACATAGCTGAGTAATCGTACCCTTTAAACACTCCTGCAATAGTACGCTCATAAACTGCTGCAAGCAAAGCTCCATCTCCGAACCGGCGCTCACGTCCAGTTCCTTGATTCTCAGCATCTGCATAAGCGCCCATAAGGTGCAGAAGCCTCCGTTGGTCTTCTTTTATTTCTATTTCTGACATATGTTTTTGATCACATGTTCAAAGGGAAGGGTAAGGGGTGGGCTGATTAGCCTTTTAGTAGTCTTTTTGCAATAACTAGCCTCTGAATCTCAGATGTCCCTCCGTAAATGGATGTTATTAAGGAATCCCTCAAGAATCGTTCAACAGGAAATTCTCGTGTATATCCATAACCGCCGTGTATCTGGACTGCCATCCTGGCTGTCCTAACTGCGGTCTCTGAGGCGAAGAATTTTGCCATGGCCACCTCTTTGGTAAATTTCTTGTTTTGATCTTTCAGAACGGCAGCTCTGAGGGCAAGGAGACGTGCTGCTTCAATTTCTGTGGCTAGCTCTGCTAGTGTGAATTGGATATATTGAAAATTGGATATAGTTTTTCCGAATTGCACTCTTTGTTTGGCGTATTCAATGGTTTTGTCTAAGGCTGCCTGCGCGATACCTACTGCTTGAGCGGCAACACCCATTCTTACGTTATCAATACTCTTCATTGCTAGCTTGAATCCTTCTCCTTCTTCCCCGAGAAGGTTTTCCTTTGGCACCCTGCATTCTTCGAAGACTAGTTCTGCAGTAGGCGACCCCCTGATTCCGAGTTTCTCTTCAAGAGATCCTACGGAAAATCCAGGAGTCCCTTTCTCAACAATGAATGCACTGATGCCCTTATGTGGTTTCTCTCCCTTTGACGTTCTTGCAAAAACAATGACCGTATCTGCTTCGCTTCCTTGACTGACAAACAGCTTGTTTCCAGATATGACGTATTCATTGCCATCCAAGGTTGCCTTGGTTTGAATTGCTGTAGGATCAGATCCGGCGTTGGCTTCGGTCAATGCAAAAACGCCTAGTTTTGCCCCTTGTGCGAGAGGTTTTAGAAATTTCTGTTTTTGGTCCTCTGTCCCAAACATGTTGAGTGGTTCACATACTAGGCTATTGTTTACCGACATAACAACGGAAACCGATGCGCTAACCTTCGATATCTCTTCTACAGCCAATAGGTAACTCACCGAGTCTGTGCCTGCGCCCCCATACTCGGGCGGCACAGTCATTCCCAGCAGATTTAATTGTCCCATTTTCTTGACGGCTTCTGCAGGATACATCTCTTCTTTGTCTATCTTGTCAGCTATGGGTGCTAGTTCTTTCTCCGCGAATTCCTTAACCATATTTTTTATCATTTCCTGTTCAGGAGTCAAACTAAAATCCAACTCTAGACCTCCTTTAGGCTTGAGGCGGGAAGACTCTCCCAACACTTCCTTGTTCTTGAATTGGAGAACAGTTGTGTTCCAACTGAATTATATATTTTTTTACGGGTTATCCTTCTGCATTTATCTGTTCTGTGGAATCTCTTTTCAGGTTTGTGTCCCGTCTCCGGTAGTGAACGACCTGCTATCTTCATATTAATTACTCTTCTATTACTCTCCCATGATTTGGACCATCAATCTTCTATTCCTGGGTCTTACATCTAATTCAACGAAAACTATCTGTTGCCACGTTCCTAGAGTGAGTCTCTTGTCAACAAACGGAACAGTCAGACTAGGCCCAAGTATAGCTGCCCTACAGTGGCTATGCCCATTTCCATCGTGCCATCTTAGCTCATGTTCGTACTGCATCCCCTTTGGGGAAATCCTCTCCAATATCGCTGGAAGATCTTTCAGAAGTCCGGGCTCGTATTCGATGGTTGTTACTGCACCTGTCGCTCCGGGCACAAAGACTGTGGCAATTCCTTTTGAAACACCAGACTGCGAGACTGTTTTCTGAACTCTGTCGGTAATGTCCACGATGTGGACCTCCCCGTCAGTTGAGAAATCTATTGTCTTTGCCTCAACTGTCAATATTATCACCTCTCCGATTCCCGAATTGTTTTATATAACCAGCTTGTTGCACTTCGGTATTTCTCCTGTAGGTCCTTTTCATTTTTGATGAAGTAAAGCTTCAGGAGCTTGCCGATCGTCTCTGGGGGCAATTCGTAGTGTACATAATGCATTTGGAAATCATAATGAATTGGATGGTGTTTGATCCGGAGAATCTCAACTAACGTGCCAAGCGTAAGGCGATAGTACAGGTCTAAGGCCTCGATATAATTGCCTCTATTGATCTCTTTCTGCACAAAACAATTAAACATCCTAATCCTCTCTTGAAGCTTTTTCAGCCTTTCATACATTCTCTTGTCAAAGGATTCCTTGTCGAAAGCAGGAAGCTGGACTTTCCCGGATTTGTTGAAATAAAAAGAAGCTTCGCCATGTACCTTGGGTTCAAGGAGCTTGTCAGGACTACTGAGTTTAAGAATTGCGAGGTCGATGATAAGATACTCGCTTGCATCTTCCAGTCTGTAGAAGGCCTGATATACGCCCTCCCACCCGGTCTGTGGTACATCGTACTTCTGTTTGATAGGTGACAGAGATTCTAATGCCCTCTCCACCGCAAGGAATGTATCATCAACTTTCTCATCATCAACAACTATGTAGATATCCATATCAGACCACTCATCGACTCTCTTATGAGCAGCCGCACCCCCCTCCCAAAGGGCGTGAACATAATCAAGCGGTTCCAAGGATTTAACAAGCTCCTTGATTACTTCACCACGAGTTATTGTCTTTCTATTCATCAGTAGTGCACCTCTTAAACCATTAGATAGAAACCTTCATAAAGGATTGCCTATCACGGTATAAGGAATTGGGGAGTTTCGTGTCTGATGAAAGAAGCAGACCTCTTGGCGTAACTCTCATGGGAATCCTCACGCTTCTATCTGCAGTACTGTGGCTTATTATTGGCGCTGGCCTAATCATGTTGCTTGGTGCTACTCTGATTCAAGTCCAACCAATACCTGATCTCCAACCAATGCCTGAATCTGACGCAGCAATGGGACCTGTGTTGTTCCTTTGGGGCGTTTTCAATTCCGAGGTGGCATTTGGATTATTTAATATGGAAAGACGGGCATGGGTCTTGGCAGTAATGTCTACGTTAACTGGGCTGGCTTTTTCAGCACTTGGAATTAGCATTTTTGCTACAACAATACAAAGCAGCCCTTATGCGTATCAATTGAAAGGAATTCTGATTGCCATCGGAATGCTCCAACTACTGTACTTGCTTATTAGCCATGGCAATTTCAAGAAAGATTAATACTCTTCTCACAGGGCATATTCGGTGCGAAGTTCAACGGTCTATAGATCGAGCAATTCTCGGGCATTCTTTGTCAGGATCTGAACCTTTTCCTTGTTTGTTAAATAGGGAGAGCTTCTGATTTCGGCTATGATTGATTTTATGCTCACTTCGCCTAGTGCTGGGTAATCTGATCCAAACAGAACATGATCAAAACCTACTTTTTTCCTGATCTTCTCAGAGAAACTCCTTTTTGTAACCAAATATGTGACTGCGGAGATGTCAAACCATACGTTATCATAGTCTTCTCCCAACCTCAGGGCCTCGTCAAGCCATATGCCGGGGTATCGCGCACTGTACGATCCCATGTGAGCTAGAATTACTGGCACTTTCCTGAATCTTTTGATCATATACTCAATGTATTTTGGGTTTGCATCTTCCGAAAATCGCGGAAATTCCCAGATGTGTGGGTCACAACCCGAGTGCCACATGACGATTTTTCTCTTCCTCTCACAGAAACCAAAAACCTTTTTCATCTTCTTCTTGCTCTTCAAGGGACTGAAAAACTGAAGTGTCGGTATGAGTTTGACCCCTCTGAGACCTAATCGGTCTACTTCCTTTATCTTTTCATCAATATACGGTTCGTCTTTAGACAAGTTCACAGATCCAAAGCCTAAGAATGTGTGAGGATACTTCATCATTAGATTTGCGACACGCTTGTTATCAATCCTTGAAATCTTAAGAAGATACCTCATGCCATCAATGACTTGTGGACCCGCCCAAATGTAGAGGTCCAGCAGACGCTGAAGGACTCCTTCGTATATTTCTGGTCTATCTAGATCCTTCGCGTCCACATCTAGAGCAATCAAGACTGCGTATTCAATGGCCGCTTCCTTTAATTCAGATAGCATGCGATCCTCGCTTATGTACTTCAAGAAAGGATGTAGATGAAAATCTATGATCCCCTTCAAGACCTATGATCCCTCATCTGTAAGGAAGAAATTCTCTTCCTAGTATCTCTCTTGCGATTATTAGTCTCATGATGTTTTGGGTTCCTTCAGCACCTATGGAGTAAGATCTTACGCCTCTCAGTCCCATTTCGAGTGAACATTCCTTGGTATATGCAAAAGCTCCAACCCATGACATTACATCGTTGATGATATCAAATCCCATGAGTGGTGCTTCTAATTTAGTCATGGCTGCCAGCTTCGAAACATCGTGATGAGTAAATCTCTTCTCTTGGTACATTCTATCTATCGTCCAAGCAGCCTTGTAGCATAACAGTCTATTGGCCTCTAGTCGCGCAGAATTATCAGCCAACTCAAACTGAATCCCCTCGAATTTTCCAATAGGGCGACCGAACGCCTTTCTTTGCTTGATGTACTCTATGCCATACTCTATGGCACCATCTGCGGCTCCAACACATGTGGCTCCGATCAGGACCCTGGCACACGAAAAGCCCTCCATAGCGTAGTAAAATCCCCTATTCATTTCACCGACGATATAATGCTCTGGTAACCTTACATCGTCCATAGTAAATCCGCCAGTGGAAATCCCCATCCTTCCCATATCCTCGAACAGTGTTGTGGTTATCCCCGGAGTGTTTTTCAGGGGCACAAAACAGAAAGTCATACCTCTGTGCTCAAGTTTGGGTTCTGTCTTAGCAAGAGTAAGATGTCCTCCACCGTTCTTCTCGGCTTCTCTGACTCCGCTTATATAGATCTTTTCTCCATTAATTACGCAGTTCTCCCCCTCTTTCTTCATCAATGTTTTTCCTGCGCCCAGTATGTCCGACCCTCCCCCTGGCTCCGTAACTGCAATGCCTATGAATGCTTCTCCTTTGGTTACTCTAGGAAGAACCTCTTCTTTAGCCTGCTCCGTGCCATACTTGTCGAAGATATAACCCCAGGCCGCTTCCACTAAAAAAAGCACTGGTATTGCTACACTGATATCTGCTCGGCCCAGCTCTTCGGCGGCGATCGAAGCAAGTGTAAAATCTGCTCCTGCGCCTCCATATTCCGGCGAAACCGTCATGGCCAAGAGATTCAACCTTGCCATACCCTTTATAATCTCCTCAGGAATTTCACCTTTAGTGTCCATTTCTCTTACTCTGGGTGTGATCTCCTTTCGGCAGAATTCTCTCACAGTCCTTCTAAACAATTCTTGTTCTTCGGTGAAGCCGAAATCCATTTTATCACCTCAAATATGAAATCTATAAAGAGCAGTTACATAAATAATCCTTCCTAAAAACATTTGAATAGGTAGCAATTCATAGTTTCATCGTGCCCATAGATGGAACTGAAAACTGAGAGAGATTGAGAAGGAATTAGCAATGGCCAGGTTGATAAAAAAGCTGAAAACCAGTGAGCTGGACTTAATTCAACAATGCACCCTGGGCCCATCAAATAAACCTATAGGGGAGGTCAGTCTGGGAGAAGAACTAATCATTGAAACCTGTGACCGTTACGGAGACGTCGTTGGTCGAGAGCACCCGTTGGATGTCATTCATAAGAAGAAACTTCCAATATATGAGAATCCAGTAACCGGTCCTTTGTATATAGTAGGAGCTGAGCCCGGAGACACCCTTATTGTGGAAATATTGGATATTGAGTTGCCTGATAGGGGAACCGTAACCCTCAAACCCGGTTGTGGAGCTCTTCAACCATGGCTTGAACAACAACCTACAATAACCAAATCCGTGAGAATCCAGAATGGCAAAATCTATTATGAAACTAATCACGGGAAAATCGTCGAGCTAGCCGCCAAGCCTTTTATAGGGACAATAGGCGTGGCACCGGCCGTCGAGGCAATTTCAACATTCACGCCTGAAAAGCATGGCGGAAATATGGATTGTGAAGATGTGTGCGCAGGGAGCAAATTATTCCTGCCGGTGTCAGTTGAAGGTGCACTGTTCGGTCTGGGGGACATTCATGCTTTGCAGGGAGATGGTGAGATTTGTGGCTATGCGGTGGAAGTCACAGCAAAAGTCAGACTCAGGCTAGGTATCCAAAAGAATAAGACTATCGAGTGGCCACGTATAGAGACAGCTGATGCAATAGCAACGGTTTGCAGCAGCAAGCCTTTAGAGGACGCTGCTCGTTTGGCATACGTAGAATTGATTAAGTGGTTAGAGGAAGATTACGGATTTGACCGATACGACGCATACATGTTCCTCAGCATTGCTGCAAGAGCTCGCATAGCTCAGATTGTGGACCCGTTATATACGGTGGAAGCAATCTTGCCAAAGAGATATTTGACATAAGTGCTCAGATTCTGTTGATCCGACTCCGTTCTTTGGCTCGCTGGATCGATATAAAGCTGTTAGAGGGGGGATTCATTAGATGAAGAATGTAATAATCAGAAAGGCTAGTAAGAGTGACATATCCGATCTACTTACGCTAGCTGAAGAGTTCATGCCCAAAGAGGCCTCCATAGAATCCAGGACGGCTGCCCTAAACGACGCGCTCGCCAGCCCGCGTTATGAGATTTTTGTAGCAGACTCGGATGGACAGATTATGGGCTTCATTGATCATTGGATCACTTCGGATTTCACTCATGGAGGAAAAACAAGTTTTATACATAATCTCTACATTGGCCCCAATTTCAGGAGAAAGGGAATAGGGTCAAAACTGCTCCAGAGAATAATAGAAAGCTCTATGAAAAAAGACGTTGTCGAGATACATGTGGCCACTGAGTTTGAAAACAGACCTGCCATAGCATTATACAAGGGTCACGGCTTGACAAACGAAGCACTTCAACTCGAGAAGGAACTATCGCGACGATGAAGTCTCTATCAGATATCTATTTAAACAAATAGTATATAGCCTCAAAAAAATCGATTCAGGTAGTTGTGAGTGAAAAAGGATGAAGAAGTACAATTTCACCTTTGAAGAAGCAATTATCGTGATCACTGACGAAAACAACTGCAGGATAGGCGAGTTCATTCCGGAGATCGATTGGGAAAGCATCCCTAGGGATTCGTTAGAACTAGGAGAAGCTCCAGTCTTTCAATTTGGGATACTAACTGTTACTGCGATCGCATTTCCTCGTCATTTTGTGGAGGAGTTATTCGGTGAAGGTGAAAGCATCTTGAAGCTTAAGAAAACCCTGAAGCACTATCTTAAAGAAGCTGACTTCTGGATCCGGATTCTGAAAGAACACCCAGAGATGAGAGTTGTTAGTGACGGATATGCTGATTTTAAGTGCGAAGTCTTTGTAAGCTTCGATGCTCCGACAAACGACATAAGAAAGGTAGGAAAGAGACTGACCCAAATTCTAGATGTTCTCCCTAAATATGATAGATGAACTCTAAGGCTTAGGAATTGCCAAATCCCTTGGTCCCTTACCGGAGAGCTTGACTTCTGGACAATTCTTCTCAACGATATCCCTTATTATTTCTGCATATTTCACCTTCTCTCGAGCCATAAAAGCAAGCCAATCTGGGCTAACCCAAGGTTTGTAAGAATTACCCACTGTGGGGCCAGGTTCAATTTTGAAATATACGGGGGCACATGTCCTTGCAATTTCTGGAGTATCATAGAATCTGACAAACCCACCGAAGCTGTCGAATAGATAGACATGAACATCTATCGGCATGCTGACTGAAGCTCTGATGGCGGCAAGTTGAGGTAGTGACAAGTCTCCCAGTGGATTGAATGTTGATGCACCAAGTATTTCAAGGACTTTTCCTCCTGCTGGGTTACCGTGACCTGCGAAAATAGAAACCTTCAGAACCACATCCTTTGGGATTTCCCCAATTTTCTTCAATTCGTTCAAGACCCACAAGAGTCCTTCATCGATGACAAGAAAACCTCTAAATCCAAACTCGATTGTTCTTTTAATATCTGCAATCACCTGTGCCAGCTGCTCTGATCCCCGGAACCGCATCCCTGACAAGGCCCCCTCAGGAGTAACGATTTGTCTTCCGACATCCCACGGGGATCTCGGTCCGGGAGTGATAATTACCTCCATTTTGGCGTCCGCAGCCGTTTTTGCAAACGCTTGAAGTTCCTCATCTGAAAGAAGTGTCGAACCCATAACCGTTGAGATTAACCTGTGAACAGGAACATCTCGCTTCTCGGCTTCATCGATCAAGGCCTCCAAAGTTGAAGGTCGTTCAACACCACTAATCTCCATTCGGTAATGGCATCCGTCTGGAAAACGTTTTTCTGAGGACGGAAGATCGTACCTGTCTCTTCCTGGGATTCCAATCTTTTCCAGCGCTTTTCTAACATTCTCCATTTGCAAGTTATCCCCTCCTACTAAGTGATAAGCATTATTAATTAGAATGAAGGTATTAATTCTTTTCTGAATTTGATTCATGAACATGAAGAACTACGCTTGGTGAGGTATGAAGCCCTGAGGGTGTAAACTATGAAGGAATTCAGACTCAAAGGTATTATGCCGGCGCTTGTTACGCCATTCACCAGAACAGGTGAGGTTGATCCAGGAGCATTCAAAAGACTGATTCGGTTTGTGATCGAAGAAGGAGTTACAGGTATCCTGGCTGGTGGTACGACAGGTGAGTTCATAAATCTCTCGTTAGAGGAAAGGAAGGCCACAATCAATCTTGCTGTAGACGAATCGAATGGACGTGTTCCTGTCATCGCCGGAACAGGTCATAGTTCCACAAGACAAACAATTGAGCTAAGCAATTACGCCTACGATGCTGGAGCTGATGCAGGATTGGTCGTAGCTCCCTACTATCTAGGAGCCGCAGATAAGAGCCTTTATGAGCATTTCTATCGAGTTGCTGAGGCCGTTGAACTTCCTCTGATTCTTTATAACATCCCCCAGTGTGCCGGTAATTATATTCCGCGTGAGGTCGTCGAGGATCTGGCCGCCATAGACAACATAGTTGGAATGAAGGATAGTAGTGGCAACTTCCCCTACTTGATGAGCCTTCTTGAAAAAGTCGGGGACAAGATCAGTATAGTCGTTGGATATGATGAGATTGTTTTTCCTGCTTTGGTAGCTGGAGCACAAGGTGCCATCCTGGCCAGCGCCAATATTATTCCCGACATCTGGCTAAAGATATATGATGCCGTGCAAAGCAACCATCTAGCTGAAGCTCGAAAGCTTCAGATGGAGATTCAAAAACTAACCAGGATAATTACCCGTCATGGTGGGGCACTCCCCGTCAAATCTGCTTTAAAAATGATGAATCACAAAGTGGGCAAAACCAGGATGCCTATTGTCAGCGGAGGTTCTCTAACCTGGGAAGTCAGAGAAGAAATGAGGTTGGAGCTTGAGAAACTAGGCAAGATTAGAGCTGCGATGAAAAGGATTGAAAAAGTGGCAGAGCCCGTTAAGGAGCGTTTTAGGGACCTCGGTATAACGGTCGGTGACATTTCATCGCAGAGTCTTAAGATAGGAGAGGGTTCGGCCGGTGATGGTGCCGAATTCGTTGAAGCAAGCATCGTTGCAGGATCATCTGAAGGAGTTGTTGGAGAAGGATATGCCACTGCGTTAACTTGCCCAAGACCCGGTTATGAAGCCTTGACTGTTATTCTGGAGCCAAACCTGATGGTGAGGCCTCCAACAATAATCGTTCCGGAAGTCGAGATTAAAGACATGAGACAGGCAAGTATGATCTATGGTCCCGTACAGGCTGCTGCCGGAATGGCGATACTGGAGAATCTTAGGAATAGGATAATCCCAGAAGATGCAATTAGCAAGAATGTAATGATCCTAAAGATTTTTGCTCATCCTAGGGCCATTGATCGTTATAGTCTTTACTGGAACTGCTACGAGGCGATAGGAAAAGCTGTCAAGAGTGCTTGGCAAGGAGGAGAAAAAAATGAGTAAGAGAAAAGGCGGCTGGCTAAAGGGAGTCATGCCCGCTCTCATAACCCCGTTTGATAAGAAAGGAGAAATCAAGGAGGATTCGTTAAGAACTCTTGTGAACTACACTCTTGAATGTGGGGTTACCGGCGTTGTTCCGGTAGGTACCACGGGAGAATTCGTCAACCTATCAATCGAAGAACGAGAAAGGGTCTACGATATCGTTATTGATCAAGTGAATGGCAAAGTTCCTGTGATAATTGGTTCGGGTGATAGCGGTACCAGAGAGGTAATTCAGCTAACAAGGTACGGAAAGGATGCTGGGGCTGACGCAGCGCTTGTTGTCACTCCATACTTTTTGAAGCCAACCTACAAGGAGATTTTTGAGCATTTCAAGAAAGTCTCTGAAGAAGTAGACTTCCCGATAGTACTGTATAATATTCCTGCCTGTACTGATGTTCATATCGGTTGGTGGACGGTCGAGGGACTCGCTGATCTTGAGAACATAATTGGTATCAAGGATAGTAGCGGAAACATGTCTTTCATCATGACTCTGATGGAGAAGGTAAAGAAGAAGATTGCTGTAATGTGCGGCTGGGATGAGATCGGCTTTCCTGCTTTGGCTGCCGGAGCAGATGGTCTAATTTTGGCAAGCGCGAATCTGATTCCGGACATCTGGATCGATCTCTATAACGCAGTTAAGGGCGAGGATTATGAGAAGGCCCGAAATCTACAGCTGAAAATACAGAAACTTGTAAGAATAGTCTGTAGACAAGGAGCAACTGAAGCTGTTAAGACAGGTCTGCAAATGATGGGTTTCGACGTAGGTTTTTCGCGTAAGCCAGTCGTAACGGGAGATATATTCCGCTATGAAGACCGCGAGGAATTGCGTCTGCAATTGGAAACCTTAAACAAAATAAGATCCAAGAGAATATCAATCTGTATTGACTCAAAAATTACTGAGAGTATGGTTGCTGCTATTCCTGAAACACCTGATACAATTCAAGATTTCGCTTTGAAAGTCGGTGAAGCTTTGGCAGGCCCCCCTTCGTTTGAAGTTGCCCATATTGACCTTCTTATCGGGAAAAAAGATGGACCCTTAAAAAAGGCTTGCGATAAGGCATTGTCCAATAAAATAATGGGACATGAACCGAAAGTTGTGCTTCAAAGACCGCTTACTCTTCTGATACCGACCGTCTCGGTCAGAACAGAGAAGCAGGCAGCACACGTTTATGAGTTTGCCTCAAAAGGAGTAGCAAGAGCTGTAGAAGCAAGCGTGAAGGATGGTATAGTTCCTGAAGAAATCTTGGATGAAATACTTCTAATTGCAAATGCTTTCGTGCATCCAACAGCTGTCAATGAGAAGAGGATATATTTTAACAATTACAAAGCAATGAGACATGCGATAAGGAAGGCCCTTGAAGAACGGCCGACAATTGATGAGCTTCTCCGCCTAGGTGAAACTGCCCGACACCCCTTCAGATACACTCCCTAGAATCGTATTCTGATACAAGGTATTTATACGCTGGCAGACATAATGTCTCCAAAGAGTGAATTCTGGGGAGAGTAGCTCATTTTGGATAAGAAAATAGTTGGCATTGCAGTCGCTGCAGTCATAGTGATAGGTGTCGGAGTTTCTGTCTGGTATTTCGTCCTGTTGCCCATGAATCCTCCGGAGAAGTGGGGTCTTGTTCTTGCCGCATCAAATGACTTCCATGGTGACAAAGATATGAGCATCCCGAATTCAGGTTTTGAGTTAGATCCATATGATCCATCTCCTTGGGAACCCAATGTATCGAGCGGTACATCTTGGAATATAGATACCACTGAAAGCCATAGTGGTCAGAATTCGTTGAAAATTAACTCATCTAATCCTGCTGGTGATTCTGAGGTTTACCTACAGGCTCCTATAATGATAACACCGGGTCTTGAGTATATTCTCCGTGGCTGGATAAAAACTAGCAACGTTATCGGCTTCGCTACTATAGGACTATGGTGGCTAAACAGCGGAGCCCCTCCATCACCAGTCAACATTGTTTCCAAGGTTTATTCAACACCTGGACTGAACGGAACAAACGACTGGACACTGCTTACACTCTCTGCAGTCGCACCACCTACTGCTACCTTTGTCACTCCTATTCTGAGACTGAAAGGCACCGGAGTTGCTTGGTTTGATGACATTTCATTCTTTGGGGTGTTTCAAACTCTTGTAACCGATTCAGATGCTTATCCTTCTCAAGCTCTTCAGGCTTACTATATACTCAAAGGCAATGGCTATGACGATAATCACATAATTCTAATGCTCTACCACACAAACGATAGTGTCATAGACATATATGGCACCGGAGCAAACGATCTTACGAATGCTACAGTCGATGTGGAAAATGATAATGTGAATAAAAGCAGATTCTCTTCCGAAGTCTTGAGTTTGGCATCCTTGGCTGATATCAACGATGATGTATTGATATATGTTGTGGCACATGGCTCTCGCACTGGAGACATAGCATCGATTCATTTCGAGTCAGATGGCAGTTCTATGAACGAGACGGAGTTCTCAACTCTTATAAACCAATTTAATTGCAGCAGGATGACCATTCTGGTTGATGGTTGCTACACTGGCAACTTCATAAGTTCTCTGAACGCTCCAGGTGAAAGTAGGATATCAATTTCAGCTGCAAGTAATATCACGGCATGGTACTGGACTTCTTCAAATGCTAGCCACTATGCTGGCTCGTGGTTCTTCCATCCATTCTGGGAGAGACTCAAAACTGGAGTTAGCATAGGCTCTGCGCATCAATATGCGATTGGAACTATTCCGACGACAGTTGGACCATTTGCAAACACCACTGTGGATGATATTCAAAGCCCGATTCTGCAGGACAACGCACTTGATGCGAACACCTACACATTCCTCTGACACTTCCCCTTTTTTCTATTCTGCCGGTCTCAACTTTTCAAAAGTAAGTTCTAGCAAAAGAAGGATTCTGGCAGAAGACAAAACTTAAGAACGGGAAAGACTCTAGTCATCAATTGTATGGAGAACTCAATAGAGGGGAAGAGTCAGTTTTCGAATCCGCTGTTTGTGAGGGCTCTAGTCTTCAGTCTTGCTTTGGGATTTATTCGTGGTATTCAAGGAGTACTCATTTACCTGTTTATGTTCGGTGGGCTTGATTTCGCTTCATATTCTGTACTCGTTCAGGTTCCAGGGATTATTGCATTTCCCATAATCAACCCTATTCTGATCATGCTAGGGTTCTATAAATTAGGAGGAAATGTCTATCCGAAGATATCTCTTGCCTTAGTGGCCCGCTTGACAATTGCTGGCAACTTCGTTGGCTATTTCTCCGCCCGCTTGCTAACACAGCTAATCATTCCAGAATCGCTTATTCTTTACTTCTCAAATTTCCAATCTGATTTGTATACCCCATTCAGCCTGTTCTTCATAGAGTTTACAGCCTTTGCAATAGCATGGATAAAGCTTTTGAAGAGAAGCACTCCTCAGGAACCTGGATCTATGCCTGCATAAAACTACTGGCTATTGCTGTTTCCTGTGGGGACTGTTCAATTCCCCGTATGGAATTCGACATTATTTGATGCTTTATGTTGACGCTACCATCAAGGGCTTTGCACTTCCATCTTTAGTTTCGGTAAAGTCCTAGAACGATTTATAAGCTCAAACATAGTTCACCTTTTATTAGGCGACGGTGATGGGGAAGGACTACATATTTGTTAAGGGAGCAAAAGTTCATAACCTCAAAAACATCGACGTGAGAATCCCTAGGAACAATCTGGTTGCCATAACTGGCGTAAGCGGAAGTGGCAAAAGCTCGCTGGCATTCGATACCATATATGCTGAAGGTCAGCGTAGATACGTTGAGTCTCTTTCTGCTTACGCAAGGCAATTCCTTGAGCAAATGGAACGTCCCGATGTAGAGTACATTGAGGGCCTTTCTCCTGCTATAGCCATAGATCAAAAAGCTGTAAGCAAGAATCCACGTTCAACCGTGGGGACTGTTACCGAGATTTACGATTATCTGCGTTTACTTTTTTCAAACATTGGAATTCCCCACTGCTGGGTGTGTGGAAGAGAAATATCGCCTCAAAGTCCACAGGAAATAGTCGGCCAAATAATGGCTCTGGGAAAAGACAGAATTCTGATACTATCTCCTGTGGTAAGAGGAAAAAAAGGGCATTATCAAACCCTCTTTAGCGATCTGCAGAAGGAAGGATTTGTTAGAGTCCGGGTTGATGGGAGTGTATTCACTCTAGGCAAAGATGAGATTGAACTTGAAAGATACAAGAAGCACACTATTGAAATCGTGGTTGATAGAATAGCATTGGGTCAGGAAAGCTCCCAGCTGAGAAGCAGGATTGCAGACTCAGTGGAAACCGCTCTCCGATACTCGGAAGGTTTGGTAGGTACAGTCTCCACGGATTCTGGTAAAGAACAGCTGTTCAGCACCGCAATGGCGTGTTCAAGCTGTGGAGTTAGCTTGGAGAAACTAACACCCCGTATGTTTTCATTCAACTCTCCCTATGGAGCTTGTCGAACATGTGACGGTCTTGGAGTAATAATGAAGGTCGATCCAAATCTAATTGTTCCAGACAAGACAATCTCTGTTTCTGAAGGGGCGGTATTGCCGCTAAGGAATATGAACAGCTATTACTACAAGATGCTTAGGTTAGTCGCAGAACATTATCGTTTCAGTCTTGATATTCCCTTTAAAGATATACCAGAAGAATGTCAAAAAATCGTCTTTTACGGCAGCAAGGATCCTATCAAATTCACCATAAGAAGCACCTACGGGACAAGTGAGTGGAGCACATACAGGCCCTACGAAGGAATAGTAAACAACCTTGAAAGAAGATATCGCCAGACTAAATCCTCCTACATTAGGTCTGAAATACAAAGGTACATGGCAAACCTACCGTGTCCAGAATGTGGTGGACATAGACTCAAACCAGAAAGCTTGGCAGTAACCATAGGCGACAGAAACATTGCTAGGGTTTCTGAAATGTCAATAAAAGATGCCTACAAGTTCTTCTCTGAGCTGAGATTAACCGAAAGAGAGTCAATAATTGCGAAGAGGATACTAAGAGAGATTAAGGCTCGATTAGAGTTTTTGATTAATGTTGGCTTGGACTACCTTACAATCGACAGGTCCGCCTCGACATTGGCGGGCGGAGAAGCTCAGAGAATCAGGCTTGCAACCCAAGTAGGTTCCGGTCTCATGGGAGTCATCTATATACTTGATGAACCTAGTATCGGTCTTCATCAGAGGGACATAGCCCGTCTTCTAGCAACGCTGAAGAGGTTGCGAGATCTTGGAAACACAGTGATCGTCGTTGAACACGATGAGTCCACCATAAGATCTGCCGATTACATAATTGATATGGGTCCCGGCGCCGGAGACTATGGAGGACGAATCGTCACGGCTGGAAAACTTGATAAGATTATTCGCAATGGGAATTCACTGACTACCAAGTACTTGAAGGAAGAAATCAAGATTCCTGTTCCCCCAACCCGACGAAAGAGCAAGTCTCATCTCACAATCAAAGGTGCAAGAGAGCATAATCTGAAGAATATCGACGTTAAAATCCCTCTTGGGGTTCTTGTGTGTATTACGGGGGTTTCCGGAAGCGGCAAAAGCACTCTCATAAATGAGATCTTGTACAGGGGCCTGGCAAGGATCTTTTACAGATCAGGGTTAGCTCCCGGCGTTCACGACGGACTCAAAGGAGTCGAAAACATCGATAAGGTTGTTATTATTGATCAGTCTCCAATCGGAAGAACTCCCCGTTCTAATCTAGCTACCTACACAGGAGCTTGGACTCCTATAAGAGAACTCTTCGCAAACACAACTGAGGCAAAAGGAAGAGGATATTTCCCAGGGAGATTCAGCTTCAACGTCAGGGGCGGTAGATGCGGCGCCTGTGCGGGTCAGGGCATGATTAGGATTGAGATGCACTTCCTGCCGGACATCTACGTCACCTGTGACGTATGCAAGGGGAAGAGATTCAATCAAGAGACATTGGAGGTAACTTACAAAGGAAAGAACATAGCCGAAGTTCTTGATATGAGTGTCGACGCAGCTTTTGGATTCTTCAAGAATATACCTACCGTCAAAAGAGTCTTGCAGACCGTAAGGGACGTAGGTCTTGGCTATGTCAAACTCGGTCAGACTGCACCTACGTTATCGGGTGGAGAAGCTCAGAGAATAAAACTGAGTCGCGAACTGAGCAAAAGGGAGACCGGCAACACCCTCTACATCTTGGACGAACCGACCACCGGTCTTCATTTCGCGGACATTCACAGATTACTCGATGTTCTTAGCCGTCTGGTCGACGGGGGAAACACAGTTTTGATAATTGAGCATAACATGGAAGTGATCAAGAGCGCAGATTACATAATTGATCTAGGGCCCGAAGGAGGAGACGAAGGAGGGTGGGTAGTGGCTGAAGGAACACCAGAAGAGATAGCAAAACGCCCCGATTCTTACACAGGTCAGTATCTGAGACGAATCCTGGACGCGGGAACAGACCGTCCTAATTAAACCTTGATTACGGTTAAAGGGTGTTCTGTTAGAACATATGTTCTAACAGACACCGAAGTCGAGAGATGCGGTATCGATAGAAGGATGAAGATCAAAAATTGGGTTGGAGGACTACACTTGACCCTCAGAGATGAAATCAACAAGACTTTTCCTAACAAGCCAGGAGTGTATTTCTTGAAAGACTCCAAGGGAGACATCATCTACATAGGGAAAGCTAAGGCTCTCAAGAAGCGAGTGCTTCAACATCTCGGGAGCAGAGATCCCAAAGAGAGCAATATTCGTAATAACACGACAGATGTTGATTTCATCACCACGGATACTGAAGCTGAGGCTCTGGGTCTTGAGATCGAGATGATAAAGAAGAATAGACCACGATTCAATGTCTTTTTCAAAGATGATAAGTCCTACCCATATGTCAGGGTGACTCGGGAAGAAGAATATCCCCGCTTATTCATAGCACGAAAGCTCAAGACCAAGAAAGATAAATCAGAGTACATCGGGCCTTATAGCGGTGTCCCAGCTCTCAAAAGAACGCTGAACTTCCTAAGAAAGAGCTTTCCAGTAGCCAGCTGCAAATCAAAGATTATCGTAGGTAAAAGGAAACGTCCTTGTCTTGAGTACAACATCAAAAGATGCCTTGCACCATGTGTCAAACCCGTTAACACGGCGGAATATCAAAAATTGGTAAATCAGTTTACGTTCTTTTTAGAAGGCCGAGACAAGCAACTGATTGGCGAATTAAAAAGAGAAATGAGTAACGCATCAGACAAGCTAGAGTTTGAGCGAGCTGCTCTTCTGAGGGATAGACTGGAAGCTGTTGAAAGGACGATTGAGAGACGCATGATTTCTTTGGATATCGGAGACCACGATTTCCTTGGACTGTCAAAAGAAGGTGGTTTAGCATGTTTGACTTTGCTTTCGGTAAGAGAGGGAAGAATGACAGAGC
Organism: Promethearchaeota archaeon; assembly: GCA_048939465.1. GTDB lineage: Archaea > Asgardarchaeota > Odinarchaeia > Odinarchaeales > JBHLKK01 > JBHLKK01. The sequence goes on from JBHLPL010000007.1 coordinate 20,013, forward strand.
AAAATAGTTTTGTACTGAGGGTGCCAGAAGGAAGCTCAAAAGAAGATGTTTTGGAAAGCTTCATCGAGCAATATTACTATCAGTCCACACACATTCCTGCTGCAGTGATCATTCCCTTCAAGATCAAAAGCGATGAGGCCCTTGAGGCATTGCTCTCCTCTCTCCGTGGCAATATTGTGAGAATCAATAAACCTAAGGAAGACATTGAACTGAAATTGCAGCGGTCAGTAACTGAAAACGCGGAGACAACTCTGAAACGAACGATCTTAAGGCAGCAACTCGAAGCTCAAAAGGCCCAGCTGATCGTAGAGGACCTAAAAAAGCATCTACCAGTCGGACTGAAGTTGGACGAGCTGGAGGTAGTTGAAGGATTTGACGTTTCTGCCTTGATGGGGGCTAATGCTGTTGGATCCTGTGTTGTCTTTAAAGATTGCAAACCCAAGAAAAGCGATTATCGCCGATTCAAAATAAAATGGATTAAAGGACAAGATGATTTTGCTATGATGGAAGAGATTGTTGAACGCAGGCTGGAGCAGCTTCTCAACGATGGCGAGAAGCTGCCAGATCTGATTCTCGTGGATGGTGGAATAGGTCAGCTGAATGCCGCGCTCAAGGCAGAGCAGAGAACCGCTGTAAGAACTCCTACTATTGCTTTGGCCAAGGAACATGAGGAAATCTATGTTCCGGGGTTTAGAAGTCCAGTTAAACTACCTGAAGATTCACCTGCTCTGCTGTTCCTGCGTAGAGTTAGAGACGAGGCTCATAGGTTCGCTGTATCCTACCATCGCAAGTTAAGAAAAGACAAGATGGTAAGATCTTCCCTGGATGAGATCCCCGGAGTTGGACCTAAGACAAGGAATAAGCTTCTGAAGCATTTCGGGAGTGTTGAGCGTATAGCTGTGCTAAATGTTGAAGAGCTACGTTCTATTTCTATAGGTAAGAAACTCGCTGAAAGGATTTTAAAACACCTGCGCAACCGCTATCCCAAAAGGCCTGGAAATGAATAATTGCGTCTCAGGCTTGTGAACCAGCCCTTTCCTGGCTCTTGAATCTCCTTCAGGATTTTGGCAGAGGAGCACACTGATCCTTTGATTTCTTCAGTTCTTATTAGCAAATTTCTCCAGGAGTCCAATCGTCGTACTTTTGTCAACACTCACATATCCAGAACTTTCACACAATCAGAACTCACTCCAGACTCTGGACATGTTGAATACGAGTACTTATATATTCTATCGTAATTTTTAAAAACTTGAACGTGATTCTTTTAGTCTATTTGAAGATCGCGAGGGAAAGGTGTGATTAAGATTCGCTGCGACAAATGCAAAACAGAGTTCAGAACGGTCATAATGATTCCAAAATCCGTCCCGGAATCTAACATGATGGGAATTGTTAGTTGGACTCAAGAAACTAGATGTCCAAAATGTCAGACAGTTATTAAGGTCAAACCTTGGTATGACGTAAACGATTTTTTCTATGGGGTTGATGTTGAGCACGGCGTCTTGACGTCGAAGCTTCCTAAACCCTCTTGGGTACCTTAGTCTGGAGGGAGACCTATTTGAGTAAGAAGGAGGACGAAATCGGAACTGCAGAAGTGAGGAAGAACATCGCTGAAATACTAAGCTCGGGTAGGAAGAAACTGGGGAGAGGCTTGCTCTTCAAAGTCGCGGAGAATGTTAAGGAATCGGTTTTCTTGCCGCTAGCGGAACTCGTTGTTTTCTTCTTGATATTCCTATTCCTCGCAAAGCCTTTTTACGGCATCTTTTTTGCATCCTCACTTGACGTTAACGTCGCCATTTTAATTTCCTTGTTCTGCAGTTTTTTTGTTGTTTTGCCCTTGAACAGTCTTCTAAGCTTCATCAGCTCCAACAAAGAAAAGAAGGTTTTCAGAGAAGAAGGGCTAATTCGCGAGGTAGAAAAACTTGCTGAACTTGAGGCCAGAGAGCTTGGTTCTCAACTTGCTGCCAAGGGAGAAGTCTCTGCTCATTTTGATTCCAAACTCCTATGGAGCCTTTTAGAGATAAACGAGGGATATGTTATTCGTGGTCCAAGAGGAAGTGAGTATCTCTTCAGCAAAAACGGGGTAACTTTTAAGATATCTGATGAAGTTTTCTACCAAGGGAATTGGGGACGTTTTCTTGTGGTACACTGCCAGAAACCACTGCCTGCAGATCTAGTCCGTTTTGAGCTTTTAATAACGCCTCCTTTTGTAAAAAAATCCCTGAGAGCCAAAGGAAGGAAGGATAATGAGTTTGTGCGTCTTCTACCAGAGGCCAGGGGATATCTGAGGAAGCTAATTCGTCTTGCAAATAGTCTGTCCAATACAAGGAGGGCAAGATTGCGGGTAACCGACAAGCGGACTGAGCTTATCATAGAAGACTATAAACCATTTGAAGAAGTAAAAGAATATGGAATCGTTTTGGACGCATTGAGGGGTTTGGATGTCCTCTTAAGGAGAATCAGCTATGCGCCGTCTAGGTTAGAACCACAGTTCGGGCAGAAACGAACATCCTTTATTTCAATCCTTACCCCACAGTAAGGACAGAAATTGACGTCGCTGTCCGATGACTGGACATTAACCTCTGATGGTTCTGGTTCAAATTCTTCAATTTCCACAGGTTCGGCTTCAGGTTCAGGTTCAGATTCAAACTCGAACTCGGAAAACGATACTCTTTTGCCCCCTGAAGTCGAGGACTGTAGACTTCTCATACCATCATATGAAAGATCCAGTTGATTAAGAGCCTCTTTTGGAAGGTTTTTCCATTCCTGTCTTGCGAAGAGATTCTTGAGGACCTTGACTTTTGGAATAGGACCCTTAAGCTCCATATGATTGCCATTCTCAAGTCCGAACTCCAGCCTGGAGCTTCCATCTGCACGCCACCTTTTGACTTTATGAAGGGGGATTACGTATGTTCTCTCTTCCTCGTCTTGATAGTAGATGCGATAATTCGTCAATATGAAGTTCTTCCAGTGGAGAATCCATCTTTCCCCCCTAAGTTTCGGATATTCCTTTAGGAAGGTTCTTACAAACATGCTGGCACCCTTGATTGGTTCCCATTCATCTTCAATAATACTGGACATACCTGATGCCTCCAATATCATATAATAATATACAATATCTCCGTATTAAATACCAAGCTAAGGTTGCATAGAGTTTCGCAAGTATTTGATTCATGAATTGTGCTTTCCTCAAAGAAGAAATACCATCCCACATTTATATATCTTGCTTTAATTCACTAGTTTTAAATAATCTTGACTCTTTGAGTGCTTGACTAATAACGTACGAAGATTCGAACTTAGTTGAGGCCGTTAGGTTGCAGCCGGTTGTTAGCGCGATAGGACTGACGAAGGTGTTTGAAAGAACTACAGCAGTCGATCACATAAGTTTCGGAGTTAAACGTGGAGAAGTATTCAGCCTTTTGGGCCCAAATGGAGCCGGAAAAACAACAACAGTTCGTATGCTGTGCGGGCTACTGAGACCTACCGAGGGAACTGCAACAGTAGCTGGTTATGATATAGTTCATGAAACGAACAAGGTCCGACAAATCTCAGGTTTTCTTCCCGAGATTCATGGACTCTATGAACGTCTATCGGCTTATGAAAACTTGGACTTCTACGGTCAATTATACGATGTACCTCAAAATGTACGAAAAACCAAAATAAGAGAATTACTAGAGCTTGTAGGTCTATGGGAAAGACGCAATGAAAAGATCGGAACTTTTAGTCGGGGAATGAAGCAGAAGATCGCAATAGCAAGATCCCTTGTACATGATCCCGAGATTCTTTTCTTGGACGAACCAACAAGCGGCCTAGATCCTACGATGTCAAGGAAAGTACGTGACTTCATAACGGAATTATGCAAAAAGCAAAGACGAACTGCGTTTATCTGTACGCACAGACTGGCAGAGGCAGATGAATTATCCAGCCGCGTCGTGATTATCCATAGAGGAAGAAAGGTTGCAGTTGGGGAAACTGAAAGCATGCGTAAGAAGCTTTGGAAGTTCCGAAGGTTCAGACTAAGTCTAGTAAGACTTACTGCGAATGTCTCAAAAATCCTGAAGGAAATTCCTGATATTTCAAAAATCGAAACCAAGGATAATGATGTATTTCTCGAGGTTGAGAATCCGATTCAAACCAATCCCGTTATTGCTAGTGCAGTTGTCAAAGCTGGTGGCCAAATAATCGCTTTTGAAGAGGTCAAAAGGTCCTTAGAAGAGATTTACCTAAAGATTATGGGGGGGTTGTGAGTGTCTCGGAAGCCGTGGATCATTGCTAGAAAGGAAATCCGAGAAATAATCATTAGGAGCAAATACATTCTGCTAACAACAGTCGGCATGGCTATTCTTATGGGTGTAGTCTTACCGTTCATTATGACACTTACCTTTATGGGAGCCATTCAATCTGCGGAACCAATACCCCCTGAATTTGCAAACATTCCTGAATTCGTTCCTGGTCAAGAGAGCATGACATCAGGGCAAGTCATGTTTATTTTTATGATTTACACGATGATTGGGACATTTCACATTATGGTACCTGCAATGTTGCCGATTTATATTGCGGCGGACAGCTTTGCAGGAGAAAGAGAAAGAAAGACCATCGAACCGTTACTGGCCACACCATTAACGAACAAAGATCTCCTGCTGGGAAAAATCCTCACATCCTTTATCCCATCAATAATTGGAGCATTTGGCGGATACGGGGCCACAGTTGCCATTGTCAATGTTCTGGCATGGCCAATATACGGAATGATCATATTTCCTAATTCCAGCTACTTTTTGTTAGAGTTAATCGGTGCACCACTGATCGCTTTGGCTGGAATACTGCTTATGGTTGTTGTTTCGACCAAAGTACACCGAGTTCGTGAGGCTAGTCAAGTAGGTGGGGTGGTTGTGATTCCCATTCTGGCACTAATGTTTGGTCAAATGCTTGGTTTTCTTGTCTTCACAATGGTCAACGTACTCTTGATTCTGCTCTCGATCGGAATTGCTGATGCGTTATTTTACCGACTGGCCGTCGGAATCTTTAATCGAGAAAAGCTTCTCAGCTAGGTATAGCGCCGGGTTCCATCAAATGTATCCAAGCGAGTCTGTCTCCTGAAAAAATCATACAGCTGGCTTTTCTCCAGCCATTTCTCCAAGGGAATAATAAGACTTCTCCCTGCTGTTTTGAGAGCATCATCAAGATTAGTATAACGTTTAGGTTTTGTTTTCATTGCGTTGCGGACATTCTCTCTTATCTGCCAGACACCCAATGGCAAAACATAACCTGGTCTTACCTCACGTAGAATGAGAGCTGCAGCTTGACGCCTAACACGATTCAGATACTCACCAATAGCCAATCTAGCTGCATAATATGCTCCCGCTACCCTTGAAGCGTAATCTTTCCTCCCAGAGTAGAATTCGTAGTCATTAACAATTATCGGTTCATGACCCTGAGCTACCCAAGCTGATCCTGGGTACCAAGTCTCAAGCATTTCAAAAGACCAGCTTGATGGTATTAGTATTATCTTGAAATGATTATCGAGGTAATTAGATTCAAAAAGCATATTTTCACTTATCTCTGGATAGCATTTGATTCCTTGAATGAGGCTCTTGGATATGATGCTATCAACGGTGGTTATGCTCCATCTCGTTGGAACTAGTCTTCTGTGTTTATGTGTCCCAAGAAGGCCTGCTGATAGGAGTTGATTTATCTGGGTTACTGAGAACCCCATCTTATACAGGGATATTGAAGCGGGTCTTGCTTTTAGATCCGTGTCAGAAACAACGTAATCCAGTTTGGGGTGTATCTTTGGATTCTCAGCTATGACTACTTTTTCGACCTTGCCAATAGGCCCCATCGGCTGACTATAGCTATCAAACTCCAACCTGAATCTAGGTTCCTTTTCAAATATCGCTTCAGTATCCACAGGGCTCTTCGCCATGATTATTAGCTGACTAGTCTCCAGAAATCGATTGTCTTGAGGCTTTTTTACGTTTACAGGAAATACCGACCTCACCAAGCTGGTTCGATAATTGACAATAGTATCAATCGGTTTACCGTACCAAAAATCGGGCTCGTTTAATATAAGTGCATTATCGTCCAGATAAGGGGGAATAAGTGGCCCAACTGAAACTCGAGGATAGTTGTACCTACCGACGAAAAGCGCAGGCGGACTCGAGCCGAAGATCTCTTTTGACAGTATTACCTTCTTGAGGGGAGCTATGGCTAGCTGACGCATTAATACGGGACATGAAGCTTTGCCACAGAGAAGCCTTGATCCCTTACACAGCACGCATAACTCGGATGTCGAAGGAGGACGCACCAACTCTCATCGAATATTGCTCAGCTCCCTAACATTTAAAGGTTTTTTAAGGCTTTATGATAATCCCAGGTGTTGTGAGTCATAATGACCTTAAGCCAGGGATTCTGGAACAGACTAAAAGAGCTCTTGGAAAAGGCTGATCTGAGAATATATGATTCTATAGAGACTAGAGCCGAAACCGTTCAAAAGACCTACAGCGACAGGTCAGTATTTTTTGATAAGCTGGGCCGCTATCATTATGACGCACGACGCCATAAAATGAGGGGAGACTATGAAGAAGCTTTGGAGAATCTTCTGGCTTGCGTACGTATCTACACCAATCTGGGAGCTTATTTTAAGGCAAGTGGACTTATGTTAGATGTCGGCGACTGCTTTGCATCACTTGGTATGAATGAAATTGCCCTTTACTGCCTTAGGGAATCTTTCAAATGTCTGGCTGGTGAAAGGGATTCTCTTAGTCTTGATTTGACCGCCCTTCATTTACTCTTGATCGTTGGAATCTATATTCTTTCAAACGATTTTGAAAAGGCGAGAGACTTCCTCAAAACAAGTAGAGAATCCAATCCCGAAGTTTTCAGGAGATTGCAAAGAGAAGACTGCTATAAATTTGCCACAATCCTATTGAGGGCGTTTAGAAAAATGGATATAGAAGTTCTTATGAGTCTGGAGCAAAAGCTTACAAAAAGGGTATCCGACGACTGGCCCAGCCTGATGTCTCGTTTTCAAGAGTGTGTTGAGCTATATGAAATCCTGCAATCAATAATCGAGCGGTTCCGGAAATCGGGCAAGCAGCAGGATTTGGGTCAGGGTCCTTCTGGAATGCGAAATATGTCTCAACTCTAAATGATATGGAACCTTTCCTTCCTTTGGTTCTTTTGGCGAAGCTGAAGAAGACACCCCTATTATGTTTTAGATTGTCATCTGCGCTGTGATATGGCCTTCTGCGCCTGATCGTGCCAGGCGTCCAGTATGACTTTTGTAAAATCCCTGACTTTGACACCAACTAGAACGGCCTTATTCTCTTTGAAGAATCGGTCTATAGTCTTGTCAACTTCCTTGGCCTTCCTCCCCAAAAGTGTCTCCTCCAGTCGATCAAGCACATCTTCCGGATGAAGAAAAAAATCTCCAGTTATGATTATTCTCCTGATTTTTCCGTCTTCTGCAGAGACTTGCGCACGGATGAGTTTTCCACCAGGTATTTTCAGTTCTGCTCTTCCCAATATTGGCCCCCCTAACGGCGGAAATTCCACTTCTCATTAGAGTATTTCTCGTTTCGCAGTTTACGTGCAGATTCCAGCTCTTGATTGCTTAGACTTCCTTCCTTGAAACCGATTTGCAGCGCCTCTCGAAAACCTTTGATAAGGGCCGTCCTAACCTCCCCAAACGTGACTCTTCTTCTCAATTCATTTCTAATGGACGTAACCCTTTCTTTTACAGATTGGATCAGCTTATCTGAGATCTTTGCTTTGGATACTTTCAATACCTTGAACATCTCCTCAGGATCGAAATCGACAAGGATTGTCCCATGTTGTAGGAATACACTCTGTCTTCTTGTCTGAGCATTCCCTGATATTTTTCTGCCGTTGACAATAATATCATTTATGGGTTTGAACTCTGCCCTTAAACTAAGATCTCTCAATCCAGCAACAATCCCTTGACCGATTAGTTCATAAGACTCCATGATATCTTTCGGAATCTTTGGGTTGTTTTCCTCAACGATTATGCTGTATGTGATTTCTCCGCGATAGTCGTGAAAAACTGCTCCTCCACCTGTTATCCTCCTAACTACATCCACCTCTAATTCTCTACAGGCTTTCAGATTGACTTCGTCGCGAACACTCTGGAAATATCCCACTGTGACAGTGGAAGGATTCCAACGGTATAGTCTCAGAGTTGCTGGAGATTTGCCTCTCGCTACTGACCTGAGAACGGCCTCATCAATTGCCATGGTCATGGGACCTGAAAACACTCCCAAATCAATTAATCTCCATTCCTCCAATCCTCATCTCCTCATTAAATGCCTAGCTCTTGCTTGATTATCTTGATTTCCCCAAATGTTGGAGGTCTTGGATAATTATAAGGGGAGCCCCTAGGGCGTTCATTGTAATAAGGTCTATTGCAATCCGGACACCCGCTTGTTAAGAAAGGTTTTCCGCTTTCAACGATTTCCTTTATTCTCTCTGGACATAGATCGAAATCGCAGAGTCTGCCTTCAGAGTCAAATTGCATTTTGCTATATGCACTCAGATCGTTTGCTATTAAGTAGCTCCCGATCTGGATACGTCTGTAAGAATCTATCGCAGGTTGAGGTCTATTTTGCAGTTTGGTTCCTTTGATTGGAGTGAAGGCAAAGAGTGCTGGAATTACATCCCTGTTAACCATCATCTGGAGGAATCTGATCGCCTCCTCTTCAGTCTCCCCAAGTCCAATAATCAAGTGTGTCGATACTCTTCTTTTTCCGAATATCTTTACTGCGTAATCAAGCGTTTGAATATGTCTCCTCCAATTGTAGGGCCCTCCAATTTCCTTTCCTTTTATTTCCTTAAAGATTTTTGGAGTAGCTGCATCAATAGGGATGCTTACTCTCTCAATACCAGCGTCCCGCATCTCAGTGATTTGATTTGATTTCAGCGGCTGGATTGAAACTGAAACTGGAATTATTTCATCCTTGATTTGGTGAATTAGGGAAAGCAAATCTTCAAATACTTGGGGATAGTTTAGAGCCTGGATGCATACTCGTTTTACGTTATTTCTACTCTTTAATGATTTCAAAACTTCCTTTGTGGAGAAAGCAGGCCAAGTAACTCTTGAAAGCATATTCGGAGGGGCATTACTGGTCCTGGCTTGAGGACAAAATCCGCAGTTTGCCGTGCATTTGCCTTGAGTATATGTCATGAGATAAGCAGTAGTGGGTTTATCACTAAATTTGCAATGAACAAGCCCCAGTACCGCTGCTGTTCCCACTGAAACTCTCACTCTTCTGGTAGTCATCATTTACCGCCAACGGCAGTTTGAGCTGAACTGCTCTGCTGCTTCAATTGATTATTCATACTTCCTTTTGAATCTTCTTACGTACCTTCAAAGTAATTGCCACAACCAAAAGAAGGATTATTGGTATAGGAAAGATTGAAACAATCCAGGGCTTCTTACGGATAATCACGACTATCTCATGAGCGATTGGATCAAAATTCTTACTCCATGCTTCGATTCTAACTGCAAACTGACCGCTTAGTCCCGAAGTGTTTATAGTGGCTCCATAGACTCCGTCACCGATTTCTTTCACAGACGCTTCTACGGTTTCAATATATACTTTCAATGTTACGTTTGCTACGGGCCAGTGGCACAAATCACTTAGAGTGATAGTTATTTCAATTCGATCCCCCGAGTAGTATGTTAGCACGGAAGACGAGAAATCATAACTTGAAATTGCAAGACCGAGGACATTATGCCAGTCCAATAGATTCCGTATATACGGTGTGTTGTCATCAACGTCTGGAGCGATAGTCATAACTGTAATCTTCCCGAATCCAAAAGTGGCGGCGAGCCATACTGGTTTCTCATCGCCGTATGCGATGACGTGATATGCCGGGTCATAAACCTCAAAATATCCATAATACGGAACATCACCATTTAGGCTGCTTGGCAAGCTTACAAGGGGATGCTCCCTACGCGTTATTGATATCTCGTTCCCAAATTCAGGTGAAGAATACACTCCAGGAATCCATTCCAATCGGCAATCTGTGACATTTAACACAATTAGTGTTCCCCCCCTGTTCACGTATTCTCGTATTGTCTCATTATGCATCGATATCCGGGAATCTTCTTTTTGTGACACGCCACTCTCAATAACAACTGTTTGAAATTCAAAAATATCGATCATCAGTTCATCGATCTGCATCAAGGTCGTATTATAGTAAACATACGTATAATTCAGGTTGTACATTGCATTTAGGTCTGCAATATCGTTCAGTAGGTATCCTTTTTCCCCAAGAATTGCGATTTTTCCGCGAGCGTGTCCTGGAACATGTTCATCTATGTCCAAAGATAAAGGATCAAGACTTGCCGGTATTGTATGACTACTATTAGTCAGGCTAAGATGGGGATCTCCAAAAAGAGTATATTGTAGGGAGAAGTCTCCTTTTCCATGCGCGTAGTCACAGAGAAGATGCTTAGAGTATATGGAGCTTGTGTTTTCGAGCGCTATTCTGAACGCCTCTCCAAGCGTATATGATTCGCCAATCTTCTGAATTAACTGATACATGAACCACGCTGCTGCTTCAAAATCAACTGTTCTGGGAGAAGATACGACAGCTACCGCCCCATGCCTTATAAATACCTCAGCAAAACTGCTTCCAACAAGGCATGCGGCTACTAAGATCAATGTAGAATGGATATTCTCAAGAGATTCATCAATGCTTTGGGAACTCAGGTAGTAATGATACATCTCTTCTTGGTTCCAATACAGAGGGTCAACAATACCATCTCCGTTAGCATCAGGGTGTGTCAGATTAGCTCCAGGTTCATACCACCAGCCAGCATCTGTATTTCTGAGAAGCAGCATTGAATTCTCCCTGATGCCCGCCAGATCTAATACCCCGTGCGTCGACAGTGTCCAGAGCCCTACTCCCGCGTCCAGAGTACTGACTATTTCTTCTACTCCTGTGTGGTTCACGAGGCTTAATCCGCAGTCTATCATCGCGGCAAAGCCATCATCTCTCTCGTGGATTGTGTGATTGATGCCGGCATTGTCAGTGAAGCCTGTACCATGAAGATAAGCGTAATATGTCGATAGAGCGGTAAGTCGACCTGAGTTTACAAAAATAAGCGCATAATACAAGATGCTCCGACATATGTGTGAATCGAGCTCGGGGAATTCCTCGGGGAATCGACCTACGACAAACTGTCCTACAATTGCCCTATCCAGTGTTTGCCTTATCCTGGCCGAAGGGGCAACTACCGTTAGTGTTTCATTGCCTGTTGCCCCGTTTTCAAGCAACCACTGACCAAACATATCTGCAACTTCGGTCATGGCGTGATATTGCGGGACTCGCTCTTCCAAATAGCTGCCTTCAAAATAAGCTGGATGAGACTCGACGCTTTTAAGATTCGAGGCAACACGCATTCCATAAACTGTCCAAGTTCCTTCAGCCAAATTGCTGCTATTCGTTTCTGATAAGAACAGCACGCTCGCTCCTTGATAAGCTGCTATCAAAGAAGCAGGAGCAAAAACCCCTCCTTCGGGACCTGCTGGTACTGTCAATATAATGTCTTCACTGCTTCCGATAGACTTGATAAAGGAGAAGATTGCTGATGAATTTGCCAGATGAGTGACTTCCGATATATCCGTTAGAGTACTAAGCATATTCTGCGTGCTCATATTCGCCACATCCACGAGTATAATCTCATTTACGTCCATGAACTCAAGAGCATCTTTCGTTACGTCTCTTAGTTCATCCGGCTCTACGTACAGAAGAGGAATATTCTGAAGGGAAGCTATAACTGCTCCATTCGACGCCGATTCAATATATCCTGTCAGATTCTCGTCGTAGGTTGAGATCCTATAGCCGCCACGTACGCTGAGAGAGCCACTCCCCCTCCACCAGCTCACCAAAATGGTCCAGTTCCCGGGCTGAGGATAGGGAACGCTTACTTCCTCTGACGGGAAAACAGTGTTTGCAGTGACAGACCAGTCTATCAATCTTCCTTCTGGATTTATTAGAAATAAGTCAGCATCTTTGTACGGATTGGCCCAGTTGATCGATACGTTAAGCCATTCGGTTGCAGATGGGACCTCGACATTGTATCGTATTCCAGGACTCTCTTTCATGGTAATTGTGTAGTTCTCTTGAGGAACATCGATGCTTTCATTGAGAATACAGATTGTCCATGAACCATTTACAACAGCAGGGATTAAACTCACAAGTTTCTGATTACCATGGACTCGAGTGTAATCTGCGGTAAATGCTGTCGTATTATCTATGCAGAATCCTGTCGGATCTATTATGCTATGACTCAGAATTGAGTCCCCGCTCCAGTCAACGAATATCTCTACCCAGCCAGTGTCTTCTCCTATTACCACGGTCTTGTTGTTCCAAGCAAGGGGCATGGTGAAATTGGAGAAAATAGTGGTATTAGTCTGAACATTTGAAAAGATCATCTCAGGTAGTGAGAAATCCATAACCCGAGGTTGCGAGGGTTGCCCAACTAGGGCCAGTACAGCTTTGCCAGGCCTGCCCCAATCAAATAACGCCATTCTTGCTGTAAGGTCATAAAGATCTCTGCCTTCCAGTATTGGGAAGACTCGCCTATCAATAAGCGTTTGAACACTGTCCTGCTCTTCCTGAGTCATGTTGCCTATACCGATTGCCTGGTCGATTCCCCCATAAATGTCGCAGTATTGCTTCCAGTCCGACAGAAGGGCCTTACTATTCTCATCCATATCTGAGAAGAGTATTGGCGAGGTGAAAACCCTTCCGCTAGCATCATGAAAAACTGACATTGGAATAGCTGCCATATAGGCGAATTCGTCAAAATAGGAATTCAGGTCTGACCAGACTATTGTAACACGTCTTAGATCGGAAGA